>JAQBUX010000031.1 GCA_027623795.1 Chloroflexota bacterium | reverse complement strand
CCCCCGCTCCATCAATTTGCGAGAGACCGGCTGCCTGGTTGCCAGAGAGTCAGACGAATCGGGGAGTCAATGAGTCTCCGGGGCGCCGCTACCGACTCCTTGAGTGTACCGAACCTATCGGCCGAAGCCCAAGTGGCGTGTCGCAGTTATCGCGCTTAGGTTTTCTACTCTTGGAGCGCGCCGTTGATACCGGCAACCCATGGTGGGCAACTCCACCTTCTACAAACGAGGCCTATCGTACTGGGCATGCGACCCCAGCATGACAGCGTGGAAGGAAAGTCAGATGGAAGCTCCACGCTGCGGTCCGTCTTATTACCCGAAGTTGAGAGTTATCTCGGCTGAAGCCAGCCCGAGCACCGGAATGCCAGCCGAAATAGGCCCATTGAGACTCCAACTCTTAAGTTGCATGAACTTCGAGATCAGGTGTCAAGGGCGGCGTAAAAACGTACCACTGCGCTGTCGTTGTCCAGGGAAAATGTCAGGGTTAAGTGGCCAGCGATTCTGTCAGTTCCGCCTGTCCGTTGGTCGATGCTGAAGGCCGCCAACTTGGATTGACTGGAGGGCTGGAAGCGACGAAGTACCTTCGCACGGTGGGCCGTGCGAGTCCCGTCAGTCTGGCAATGGCGCGGATGGAGAGCCCCCGGCGCTTCGCGGCCTGGACGATCTTCCAGCGAGCTTGCTGGCGCGGTGTGGGTCGCCGCGGCGGGTCCGATTGGGTGGCGGGCGCCCTTCGACGGGCAGAGCCGGTGCTCTCCCGCCTCTCAAGTATCTGAGCATCGGTGTGGGCGCACCGATCAGCCACCGTTGCTTAGCCGCCTTGCAGCGCCTTCCTGACGCCTTCGCCTTCACGCTTCCAGAAGTCGTGGAGAATCGAGATGTCTGTGCCGACCGAGAAGTGCCGGACTCCCATGTCCAAGTACTCCTTCGTCTCGTCCGCCGAGCCGATCTCGGCCCTCGGAGGAACGCCCATCTTGATCGAGACCTCGAAGGTCTTCTTCTTCGCGGCAATGACGTCCGGGTGGCTCATGTTCCGAGGTTGGCCGATGTTCATGGAGAAGTCGGCGCCGCCCCACTGCACCATCTCGACCTTCTTCTCGGAGAGGATCTGCTCCAGGTTGTCGACCGCGCCCTTCTTCTCGATCATGAAGGCAAGGACGGTGTCTGCGACGGAATCGACGTACGCCTGCGATCCGCCGTAGCCCATGTATGAGTTCCGGCGAGTGGCGACCCCGTACAGCCCGCCATGGTCCGGGTGGTCGGGCATCGCCGCCTTGATGCAGTCATGGACCTCGTCCAGGCTCCGCACGTCTGTGAACAGGACGCTGTTGTACCCTGCGCCGATGCCCCTCTGCGCGAGGAACGGCATGAGGCTCTGGTCGATCTTGATCATCGACCCCATGTTGTACAGCTCGGCCGCCCGGCACATGTTGTCCAGATCGTGCAGATCAGACGGACCGTACTCAGCCACGAACTCCACGTAGTCGTACAGCCCGGTGTGGCCGAGCGCCTCGATCTCAGACGGCCACACGCCGTGGATATGCGTACTCAGGGTCGGTTCACCGGCATCCAGCTTCTGCCTGATGACGTTTGGTCTCATGTGCCTGCGTCCTCTCGTGATAATCCCGGGTTGCGTGGCAGAGTGTGACGCACGAAGCCCGCCGCGTCACGCGCCCTTCGTGACCGCCTCTATCATGGCCTGGATGTAGCCGTTGGCGAAGGCGCGGCCGCGGTGGCCCCATGCCGTGTCCTGGTGTGTGTGCGGGACGTGATCGTCGATGAAGAAGCCGTCGAACCCGACCTCGTTGTAGATCTTCATCGCCCGGTACATGTCCACGTAGCCCGTGTTGATGAATTCCTCGTGGAACTTCGGTACCTGTCCCGATACATTGCGGAAGTGGACGTACAGGATTTTCCGGCGCTCGCCGAAGTAGCGGATCATGTCGTAGATGCCCTCGCCCGCTGCGTCTTCCATCTCCGAGAACGTGCCCTGGCAGAACTCGATGGCGTTGGAGTCAGATGGGACGATCTCCACCAGCCGTTTGTATGCGTCAAAACTGCGGAGAAGTTGTGGGATGCCGCCCAGCTCCGCCACAGGCGGGTCGCAGGGGTGGATGCCCAGCCGTATGCCCTCCTCTTCGGCGATCGGGGTGATGATCCTGATCCAGTGCTCGAGGTTCGCCCACATCTCGTCTTCCGTGTAGACGCGGTCGTGGGTGAGGGGCAACGTTTTCGCGATGTCGTAGTCGAACGCCGTCGCCACCGCGCCGCCGCGGATGAGCGCGGGCGGGGTGCGCCAGACATGCGACGGCATCCAGTGGTAGCCGAAGATCGGGATGCCGGCCCGGGCGATATTGCGGACGGTTTGGATCATGTTCTCGATCTGCTCGTCCCGCCGCGGACCGTTCAACATGATGTGGTCGTATAAGTTGATCGGCACGTTCTCAAGCGCGGATAGCTTCATACCGTGCTGCTCGACCGACAATCGCAATTTCACCAGATCCTGCAGCTCCCAGTGGCCGTTCGGGGTGGGCAGGCTGATGGAGTTAAGGAGAACATCCTTGACACCGAATTGTGCAGCGAAGCGCAGATATTCCGGGGTGGCTTCTCTGAACTGTCCAAATCCTGCTCGCATTGTTTACCTCTGCATCGTTCCTTAATTTCAGTGTCACGATGAACCAGTACGGCGGCGTCAAAGCGCGTGGAGGGCACGACCGACGCTACGATACCGTCCGCTGCGGTTGTTTGTCTCCACACGACGGTCCACGTCACAAACCCATCATTCCCACACCGGTGGGAATCTAGCGGGGTATCCAGTCCGACTCTACAATTACGGGCGACCGGACGTTGCCAGCACTTGCGAATGTGAATGACGGCGAGAGCGAAGGGTTTCCGTCTGCACGGGAATGACGGTATGTCAACGGCGGGTTGTGACGAGGCTCCACCCCGCTAATTGCTCGCGGAAAGCAGGCGTCGCAATGTGGCGATCTCCTCACGCGTCCCAAGCGCAACGACAATGTCCCCCGGGCCGAGTACGGTGTCCGGGGGTGGCGAGGCCCGCATCGCCCCGTCTCGATGCCGCAATCCCGGGATTCGCGCCCCGACCGGGTCGAGCAAGGCGAGATCGCGAAGCGAGAGTCCATCAACCCGACTTCCTGCTTCCACGCGGATATCCTCCAGCCAGATCTCCATGTTGTCGTCGTGCAAGACCATGTCCAGGAAATCGATAACCGTCGGCATCACGGCCATGTGAGCCAGTCGGCGGCCGGTCAGGTTGTGCAACGAGAGGACACGATTTGCGCCGGCCGTTATCAGCTTGGGCCGCGTCTCGTCGCTATCAGCGCGGGCCACGATGTTGATGTCCGGGTTCAATGCGCGAGCGGAGAGAACGATCATCAAATTCGCTGAATCCGGGCTGACGCAGGCGATAAGACCGCTTGCTCGCTCGATACCGGCCTCGCGCAGTACATCGTCATTTCCGGCGTCGCCGCACAGGACGGTGAACTCTCCAGACTCCGCCACGCGCGCCGCGGTCGCGGGGTCTCCCTCTATAACCACTACTTCAAGGCCGTCCTTCAGTAACTGTGCGGCGGACTCCGCTCCCGTTCTGCCGAATCCAGCGACTATCTGGTGGCCGGTCAGTGAATGAAGTTTGTTATCCATGCGCCTCCTGGCAATCGTGCCCCTCAGCTCCCCAGAAATTATGTACTCGCCGATCGTGGTTACGGCAAAAGCGATCGCGCCGACGCCGCCAAGGATCACGAAGATGTTGAACACCCGTCCCCAGTCGCTGAGCGGATGCACCTCCTCGAACCCCACGGTCGATACCGTAATGACCGCCATGTACACGGCATCAAGCCATCCGAAATCCTCGATCAACACGTAACCCACCGTCGCGCCGGAGAGCGTCACGACGAACAGGAGGAGCAGGATTCCAAGGCGCTGAGCCATGCTCCTCAACTTCAGCGGAGGTATGAGAAGCACAGCGGCCGTGTGGCCCGTCGCCGGCCGGGTCATAGTTGTCCCTGGTTCGACTCTTTGAGATGGCTGCATCATTTGATCTACCGGCTGGTAACGTGTTGGGCCACTATGATGCACTGCCCTGCCCGGATCGCGCAGGGTCCACATCGGCCGGACAATATCGATGAAGAGGAAACGCTGCGTATGAACCAGAACGGCGCTGACGCTACCCCGCTGATCGGCGTGATCGGTGGGAGCGGCCTCTACGAGATGGAGGGGCTGTCGGGCACCGAGTGGATTCGCGTCGAATCGGCTTTCGGCGAGCCGTCGGACGAGTTGTTATTCGGAGAGATAGACGGCAACCGCATCGTCTTCCTGCCGCGTCACGGTCGCGGCCACCGGATACCGCCGAGCCAGATCAACTATCGGGCCAACATCGATGCGCTAAAACGCGCCGGGGTCACAGACATCCTCTCGTTCAGCGCCGTCGGATCACTCCGGGAAGACCTGCCCCCGGGAGCGTTCGTCGTCGTGGACCAGTTCATCGACCGGACATTCGCCCGCGAGAAGAGCTTCTTTGGCGAGGGGCTCGCGGCGCATGTGGCGGTCGCGCACCCGACCTGCGCCCGGCTCGGCGACGCGGTGCACACCGCGGCCTCCGAACAGGGCCTCGACGTTCGACGCGGCGGAACCTACATCACTATCGAGGGGCCGCAGTTCTCTACGCTGGCGGAGTCGAATCTGTACCGGCAGTGGGGTTGTGACGTGATTGGTATGACGAACATGCCGGAGGCGAAGCTGGCCCGGGAAGCGGAGATCTGCTACGCAACCGTGGCGATGGTGACCGATTACGACACCTGGCACCCGGACCACGACTCGGTGACGGTGGAGATGATTATCAAGGTGCTGTCCGGTAACGCTCGGAGCGCCGCAGCGCTCGCACGACACGCAGTGCCCGCGCTACAGGACCGCGCAGACGCCTGCGCGGAAGGCTGCGATCGCGCCCTGGACGCCGCGGTCATCACGGCGCCGGGAGCGCGCGATCCTGAGATGGTCGCCCGGCTGAACGCCGTCGCCGGACGGGCGCTACGGGGCGCGTGACCGGACCCGCCGCCAGGCATGCCGCCAATCTCAGTTCGGGTCAGGCTCGACCCAGGGCGGTCCGGCAACATCATCGTAGTCTCAGAAATCGCCATAGGACGCGATACGACGAAGGGACTTCTCCCTCACCCTAACCTCTCCCGCTGGGAGAGGGGGATTCTGAGACAGGCTCCAAGCCCCGCCCCTACGCTTGGGCCAGATGGAACCGGTTAATCTGCCGACGCTCCGGCGGACGGTCGCCGCCCTCGCGGCTGGGCATTGGTTCCCCGATGGAAGCTGACCAGGTAACGTAACGCTCCCTTGAGAGCCTTGAAGTCGATCACGACGTGGACCAGCGTGATCAGCACCACGGCCACCGACACCCACCAGTGGATGTCGCCCCACTCACTTTTGGTCAGATCGAGAAACAACTCCTGCTGACCGGACTGCCTGCCCGGGTCCGCAAGCCAGAGCAGTACACCGCTTACGACAACTATCGGCCAACCGACCAGCATGGATATGCCGATCCAGGCACGGGCGTAGGATTTCCATCGAAACCGCGGTCCACGAACGGCCGTTGAGCCTGTCATCTCCGTTCCCCTCTTACGCGTGGCGCGTGACCAAACTCGCGATCAATCTTCGTCTTCTTCTCCATCATCGCGACCTTCGCCGCCTTCTTGCGGATAACCGGACGCCGTTAGTGTTGCGTCCAAACCACGGGCAAGCTCGTCCAGTTCGGCGGCGGAAAACCCGCGGCCGGTCCCAGGAATCGTGTAGTACCAGGGCGGCATGCTCCCCTCCCGGATGGTTTCGACGACCTCGTCAGCATCTTGCTGGCGCAGGTCCCACTCCGAGAAGTTGAGCTTCCTGCGTCCGTCCTCGACATGGGACTGGACATACCAGGACACCGGGGCGATGTTCGAATACCACGGCCATTCGGACTCGTTGCTGTGGCAGTCGAAGCAAGCTCGGACCGTCAGATCCCGGGTGCGCGGAGAGTCCCATGCGGGCTCGAGCCGGACGGCCGGATTATCGTGATCGCGACCGTACGGAACGAGCTGAATCAGTAAGAGGACGACGAGAAGAGCCGCCGTAGCAACGCCGAATATCTTTAGCTGCGCCCGCCATACGCGCGTAAACGCGGCGCGGACCCGTCCCGGCCGGTCCGGCGGATGTTCGGGTGGTGTTGGCGCGTCCATAGGATCCATGGACGTCTATCTAACTTAAAAAGAACGCCCACTCGCATGAGCGCGATGTGAAACGGTCGCTCGCTGCGATGACGATGGCGTGACGGCGGTTACCCGACCTCGGAACGTCCAGCGGGAGGGATTATCAACGCCGGGTGGCGCGCGGTGCGCACGACGCGGTCCGTTACCGAACCGAGCTGCCAGTCGGCGCGATTCGACCAGCCTCGTGTCGACAGGATTATCAGGGGCTCCTCGGAGTCGTCCGCCACCCTGAGCAACTGCTCTTGCGCCGATAGTGAGCCGACCACAGTTCGGGCAGAAAATCCTTCCGCGGTCAGCCGCTCAGCGACCCGCTTCACGTACTGCTCGGCGTGATGTGAAACCGAATCAAAGTAGGTCGCCGCGCCTCCGAGCGAATCGACCGGAGGTGTCGCGCGAACGACGACGATCTCAACGTTCAGTGCGCGGGCGATCTGGCGCGCGGGCGCAAGCGACGTGGCCGCCGTCTCCGACCCGTCAAGCCCGACTATCACCGTCTTCAGGCCGCCAGCCGGCGCTCTGGCGCCGCCGTCTTCATCGGGCGGAATAACGAGTACCGGCGCAGGGCTGGACCGGATCACGCGGTCGGTCGTAATGCCAAGCAAGTTGGGTCCCGTGGCGGAACGCCCACGCGTCGATAGGGCGATCAGGCCACAGTGGCGAGCCTTCGCACACGCGAGTATCTCCGCCGTCGCCTGGCCTTCCTGGACCTCCACCTCGGCGCGAATGTCGTGCTCCTCAAGCTGGCGCTTAATCACCTCAAGGTATTGCATGACGACACCGGGGTGCGCCGAGCCGGTAACGTCGCTTGGCATGTCCGATGGCGGCTCCGGGATAACGCCCAGGAGATTGATGCGCGCCCCAAGCATGCCGGCAAGCCGCTCGATATAGGGCACTATGGAGGCCGCCGCCGTGGAGCCGTCCAACGGGAGAAGAATTCGATCCAGGTTGGCGTATGTATTCGTCATCAATTGGTCCGGCGTCAAGTGCGATGTAGGGCGTCGGCAGGTGTCAGGGGATCGTCCTCCCCTTCTTTGATCTAGGGTAACGCGTGGTCGGGCGCAGCGGCGGCCCCGGGGCGCCGAAATTTGCGGGCGGCGTGGAACCAGACCCGTCAGGATGAACTCGCCACCCTCGTCATGCAACGCGAACCATGGTGTCCGGCGGCAGGAGGAAGTGACTGAGCCAGCCGCCATCCGTAGTCGTATATGGATACGCGCAAGGGGATGGACGGAAAGGCGTAATGCTCACAATCTTTGGCGTCGTTGCGGTCTCGATCATGATGCTGTCGTACTGGCTGGAAGGCCGGTCACGTTGGCTGGTTCTGGTGTTCGCAGGCGGGTCCGCCGCGACCTCGCTGTACTCGGGGCTGGCCGGCGTCTACCCGATAACAGTGGTGGAGGCGTTGTGGTCGATGATCGCGCTCCAACGATTCGTACAACGGAGTCGCGCCGAGAGTTCTCAAGCGCTACAAACGGCCTGACACCGTCAACAGCGGGCGGATACCGGCGTCTCACACGGTCCCAGGCCGCTTACGTTACCGGCACGCGACCGAACAAACGACGACCCCACCACAACGAGAGGTACACGAGCCCGATTAACGCCGGCACCTCGATAAGCGGTCCGACCACGGTCGCAAACGCCTCGCCCGAAGAAACGCCGAAGACACCGATCGCGACGGCGATCGCGAGCTCGAAATTGTTGCCCGCCGCCGTGAAAGAAACCGCCGTCGTGTCCTCGTAGTTGAAGCCGAGCTTACGGGTAACGATGAACGCGACGCTGAACATGATTGCGAAATAGGACGCTAGCGGCAGCGCGATGCGTGCGACATCCGCCGGAGAGTCCACTATTCGATCACCCTGATTGATAAACATCACGACGATCGTGTAGAGCAGTCCAACCAGCGCGATCGGCCCCAGTTTCGGCGCCAGCACTCCGTCGTACCAGTCCAACCCCATGCGACGCACCAGCAACCATCGTGTCAGCATCCCGGCCACAAGCGGCAGCCCCAGGAACAGCAGGACGTTCCGCGCGATCAACCACATCGAGATGTCGACGCCGACCGTTTCCGCTCCGAACCAGCCCGGGATCACCGCGAGGAACAGGTAACCCAGCACGGAGTAGAACAGCACCTGGAATATTGAATTGAGGGCCACGAGCAGCGCCGCCAGTTCTTCGCTTCCCCGGGCCAGCATGTTCCACACGAGCACCATCGCGATGCACCGCGCCAGCCCGACCATGACGAGACCGTTCCGGTACTCGGGATGGTCTGGCAGCATCGCCCAGGCCAGGGCGAACATCAGCGTCGGACCGATCAACCAGTTCAGTACCAGCGATGTTCCGAGAACCTTGGGACGAGCAGCAATCCCCAGCATCGAACCGTAGCGGACCTTTGCGAGGATCGGATACATCATCCATATCAGACCGATCCCGACCGGGAGCGATACGTCTGCAAATTGGAACCGCTCGAGTTCTTCTTTGAGATCAGGTGAGGTTTTTCCCAGCGCGACGCCGACCACCATGGCGATTCCGATCCACACCGGCAGAAATCGGTCGAGGAGCGATAGTCCGACGAAGGGCGAGGCAGAGGCCGCTGGATCGCGGCCGACGGCGTGGCCGTCCACGCTTAGTCCGCGCTCCGGGGCTGAGCAGCGCCGACCATGATGGCCGGGGCATCCATCCGCGCTATCTCGTCACGACAACGCAGGCAAAAAAGCGCCCGGACTTCTCCGTCGGACGAGGCCAATCCCAGAGGGGCCGAATCGACTCTCAGATGCGACGCATGCCCCGGACATACGCCTTCACCGCACCTTCTGCATACGCCAACGGCCTGCGGCACAACGGGCAGAAGAGTGGCGCCAGAATCACTGGTGGCGCATGAATAACACAGCACTCGAATGATCTCCCTGCTCGGGATAAATCTCCCGATCCTCAAGCGATCTCGAAGATTGAATCTTAACTCTGGATGATCGGGAAGTGTGTGCGACGCGTGAAGTGACGGGCGTCAGGTCGTAGTCGTAAGAGAAACGTGAACTGAACAGTCGTTCAGGCGACCCGGCGGCGGCGGTTGGACAGGTAATCGACGAGAAGATAGTCGCCGAGCTTGTCCGGGTCCGTAAAGAACGCTCGACCGCGATTGACGCGCGTGACGTAGTCGATGAAGGCCGTCAGGTAGCTGCTCTGTTCCAGCATGAATGTGTTGATCGTGATGCCCGCCCGGGTACAGTTCCGGACCTCTTTTAAGGTCTCGGAGATGGTCCGGCTACTCGGCGGGTAGTTGAAGAAGGACATGCCGTGCTCGAGATGCGCCGTCGGTTCGCCGTCGGTGACCATGATGATCTGCCGGGTGGCGGCCCGCTCGCGAACGAGCAGCTTACGGGCGATCATGAGCCCGTGTTGCATGTTGGTGCCCTGCATCCAGTCGTTCGGCCTGGCGGACGGCAACTCGCCGGGCCTGAGTTCGAGCGCGTAGTCGGAGAATCCGACGATGAACAAGCGGTCACGGGGGTACTTGGATTGGATCAGGGACTGAAGCGCCATTGCGACGCGTTTGGCGGCGCCCCAGCGGCCATAGTGGTGCATCGAGCTGCTCTGGTCCAGCATGAGCACGGTGGCGGCGTCGGTGGAGTGTTCCAACTCGTCCACCTCGAAGTCTTCTACCTGTAACTTTATCGGCACACCTGCGCCGCCCCGCTTCACGGCGTTCGCAAGTGAGCGATACAGGTTGACGTCAAACGGCTCGCCGGGCTCGTACGCCAGCGAAGCTCCGGTCGCGTCGCCGCCGACGCCACTTGACTCGATACGGTGGCCCCCAAGGCGATCCTTCTGCAGATTCCCGAACACCTCGCGTAACGCCCTCTCACCCATCTTCCGTATGGCGCGAGGCGTCAGCTCCCAGCGATCCCCCTCCCGTTTTACGTAGCCCTGTTCCTCCAACATCCGGGCGATGTCCAGCATCTCTTCGAGCGCCTCGCGGGCGTCCTCGCCCAGGAGTCGCGCGAGTTCGTCGGGGTCTATCCCATCGAGGTCCCCAGTTCGGCCTGCGCCCTGCAGGTCTAACTCCAGCTCGTCAAGCTTCTGGAGCTGCTCCATAAGGTCCATCGCGTCGCCGAGAGACATCGGGTCGTCGCCGGAGAACGGGTAGCTCTCCCCGCGCGTCGACCCCGGACGGAGCTCCTCCATCATCCCGGCGAGCTCCGCCATCTCTTTGAGGGTCTCGTCGTCCAACGCCTGCCGCATCATCTCCATCAGCTCGGACCGCGCCTCCGGCGACATGTTGCCGAGAAGGGACTGCAACTGCTGCATCTGGGCCTGCATCATGTCCAGAAGCTCGTCGAGAGTCTCCGGGCGGTCCGGATCGAAAAAATGTCCGAACTTGTCCATGAACGCCTGGAAGTCCGGCTCACGTCCTTCAGCCCGTTCCCGCAGCATCTGCGTCAGTGCGCGCATCATCTCGCGCATCGCTTGCTGCTGCTCCGGCGACATCTCCTGGATAGCCTCGGAGGTGCGCTGCGCGAAGTTCTGCATCATCTTTTCGCGTAGCTGATCCATCAGCTCGTTGAACTTCTCACGTGCTTCGGAGTCGATGAAGTCGTACTCGGAGAGTTCACGGATCGCGCCCGCCGGGCTGTCTGGAAGTGCGTCGAGAGCATTGGCGGCGCGTTCGGCCCGTTGCTGGACGAAATCCATCAAGCCCTGCAGTTGTTCTTGCTCCGACGGGATCGAGTATTCGAGCCTCTCTTGGGCTTCCGTAAGGCTACGTTCGATCCCCCCGCGTTCCAACTCGACGACCTGCTCAAGCTTCTCCTTGATGTCGTCGATCACGGAATCGAGGTCATTGCTCTCCAGCCGCTCCCGGCGTTCCCGGTTGAGCCGCCTGAGCATGTCGCGCAATCCCTGCAACCGTTCGCCGTCGGCCCCTTCCACGCCGTCTCGGAACATCTCCCTGAGGGCACGCATCAGATCGCCGTGCTCAAACAGGTTGTCCGACAGGGCGTTCATCAACTCGTCGGCGCCCGGTTTGAACGGCTCCTGCGAGCCGTCCCAACGTGAATAACGGAAGTAAGGCATCCGGTTACTGGCCCCCGGGCGGCCCGCGCCTTCGACGACGGCGAGGTTGTTCAGGTCCGTCTCCACCCGGGTCCTCTCGATAGTTCCCGGCGTCATCGATTCTGATATCGAACCCCTCGCGCAGGGAGGGCGGCTGTGGTTTTTCGCGGTACGTAACGCGGCCGTTGGCCGTTTCCCGGTTCAAACGCCGGTTCAGGTGAAGGCCCTCCAGCACAAATTCGACGGCCGACGCGACCTCGTGAGGTTGATCCGCCGCCTCCAGACGTCGCAGTACCGGTCCGAGCCCGATTACCCGGCTCGCGGCGTTGACGTACTCTTCCGAGACGAGGTCCTGTCCCGCTTCGACAGTCGTACCGGGATCGAACGAGGCCACGACGCCGTCCAGCTCTTCCGACCGGAAACGCCGGTTGAACACCTCAAGCACCGACCGCTTGATCAGGTCCTCGATTACATCAGTCTCGCGGCCCTCCTCGATCGTCTCGAGCTCAAGCTTGCCGCGGATCGAGGCGATCAGCCCTGACAGATCGCTCACACGCACTGAGGCCATCTCCTCGTGAAGTCGCAACGCACGGCGAAGGGCGGAGGCGCGAGCGGTTTCCAGGTTCGCTATCGTCATCCGGACGGACACACCGGAACGCTGGTTGACCTCCGGGCTGCGACGGGCGAGCGTGGTTATCTCGCCGATCACCTCAGCCATGTATGCAGGTACGTGAACCCGTTCTTCGGAGGCCGGGTAGCGGGAGCGCTCCTGGTCAGCGATCTTTAGCTCGTCCTCAACGCGCTCAGGGTAGTGCGTGCGGACCTGTGCGCCGTACCGGTCCTTGAGGGGCGTGATGATGCGCCCGCGATTGGTGTAGTCCTCAGGGTTAGCCGTGGCCACTATCAAGATGTCGAGCGGCATCCGCACGCGATAGCCCTTGATCTGGACGTCGCGCTCTTCCATCAGGTTGAACAGACCTACCTGGATCCGCTCTGCGAGGTCAGGGAGCTCGTTAATGCAGAAGACGCCGCGATTGGTGCGGGGAATCAGACCGTAGTGGATCGTTAGCTCGTCCGAGAGGTAGCGGCCCTCTGCGACCTTGATCGGGTCGACGTCGCCCAGAAGCTCCGCCATCGTGATGTCCGGCGTCGCCAATTTCTCTCCGTAACGATCTTCCCGGAGCAGCCAGTCGATCGGCGTATCGTCGCCATGCTCCGCCAGTATCTCGATCGCGGCGCGGCTGATCGGCGAAAACGGATCGTCGTTGATCTCGGAGCCTTTGACGACCGGAACGCGCTCGTCGAACAGCGCCGTGATCGCCCGTACCATGCGGGATTTGGCCTGGCCGCGTTCCCCGAGGATGATCATGTCCTGTCCGGAGAGGAGCGCGTTTTCGATCTCCGGGACGGCGGTGTTGCCGTACCCCAGGATCCCCGGGAACAGCTCTTCACCCGACTCGATACGCGCCGAGAGGTTGGTACGTATCTCGTCCCGTATGGACCTGCTCTCGTAGCCCGACGCGCGCAGCTCGCCGAGCGTGGACGGCAGTACGTCCGATTTCTTCCTTCGCGGCATTGGGAGTCACCTCGGGGCGCGGGTCGCAGGGACGAGAGATCGGATCTCGTATCCGCGCCATCTTATCTACGTCACGTTCATTTAACCGGGGATACGCATCGATTATCGTGGGGGATCGACGGCCATGGGGTGGATCCCGAGTGCCAGCCCGGGCGTCGACGAAAGTGGGGTCAGGTTGCCGATGGCGTCACATATCGCGTTTTCGACGCTAATCACGCGAGCTACAGGCCTGAAGTGACACTCTTCACGCGTAATTCACACTTTTGGAGCCATGATTGTGTGACATCGGATGCGCCGGGCGGTCGTGTCTGCGACATCTCGCATGATCGAACGGCATCTAACCGTGCAGGCGGGTTACCCCGCCCTGATCACCTGATCTCCGGGCACCGCGGTTCTCGAAAGTGGACGGGGGAATCGCCCCTCACGGTTGAATTCCGGGCCGGTTACGATTCAATCGGAACCGCACACACAGCGAATACGTAGTAAATAACATGACCACAACGAGAACATCCATACAAAGATCCGAAGAGCCCGAACCTGAGGGCCAGAAGCCCTGGCGGATCGACTTGGCACAGGGCACACAGGGCTGGGACGACTCAGACGACCACACGTCCAGCATGCTCGCGAGCCGCGGGCTTACCGACATCTCACGGGAGGACGACTGGGACGTCAGTACCGACGTGGGCCGCAAAGAAGTACGCCCCGACCTCCCGCCCGCCGATGCGGACGTACTGAACGACTCGGTCCGGATGTACTTGCGGGAGATCGGAAAGGTCGATCTCCTCAACGCCAAAGAGGAACGGGTGCTCGCCCGCGCGATCGAGCTCGGTGACCGGCTGATCGCCCTCGAGGCCGAATCCGATGAAGGCGCCCGCCCGGACACGGCGGACGTGGCTGCGACCTCGCTCTCGACCATCGCACGGATGAACGACGTCGCGAACGCCGTCGCCCGGTTCGTTGGCGCGCCGACCCCGGTCACGCTTTCTACGATCACCGCGGACCCGGACATCAGGGAGTTGATCGATGGCATCCACAACGATGAGTTGATCAATTACCTGTCAGACACGCTGACGATAGAGCCGGACGATGCGAAGGTCAGGATCGCCGAACTTTCGACGATTTCCGCTCTGGTCCCACAGGGGATCGAAGCGCTGTGGGACATCGATCCTCAGCTTGACGACATGACTGAAACACTTGAGGACCACCCCGCGTCCGAGGCGCTCAAGCGACACGCGTCTTACCTTGCGCGGTTTTACCGTCACATCGAGGACGAGGCCGACGCGTCTCGTCATCACCTCGGTGAGGCGAACCTGCGCCTCGTCGTGAGCGTCGCCAAGAAGTACTCCGGACGCGGCATGTCCCTTCTGGACCTGATTCAGGAGGGAAACCTGGGCCTGATCCGCGGCATCCAGAAGTTCGACTACCGGAAGGGTTTCAAGTTCTCCACCTACGCAACCTGGTGGATTCGACAGGCGATCACGAGGTCGATCGCAGACCAGGCGCGCACTATCCGGATCCCGGTCCACATGGTGGAGACGATTAACAAGCTGGCCCGCACGCGGCGTCAGCTCGCCCAGGAGCTGAACCGCGAGCCGACCGCGGAGGAGATCGCGGATCGCCTTGAGATAACGCCTGAGCGGGTCGCGCAGATCCAGAAGATGGCGCAGGACCCGGTATCGCTGGAGACGCCTGTCGGGGCTGGTGAGGATAGCCAGCTCGGCGACTTCATCGAGGATCGATCGATTCCGGACCCGAGCGAGGTAGCGACAAGTCACTCGCTGCAGGAACAGATTCGCGATGTTTTGAGCACGCTCACGGATCGTGAGCGCCGCGTGCTTGAGCTCAGGTTCGGGCTGGCGGATGGACGCGTTTGGACGCTCGAGGAGATCGGCAGCGAACTTCACGTGACACGGGAACGCATCAGGCAGATCGAGCGGAAAGCGCTGACGACGCTCAGGAAGGCCGAGTTCAGCTCTGATCTACGCGAGTTCCTGTAGAAACGACCTCGGTTTGAGACGACATGGGCGATCTCCGCCTCCCCGGCCAGGATCGAATCGCGCGGATTAAGTCATGACCACCACTGTTGACGGTCGCATTCGGCGGCGGTACGGTAAAATGCTGAGCGTGGCGGAAACGTCGCCTCACGGCCCCGTGGTGTAGCGGTCCAACACGCCGCCCTGTCAAGGCGGAGATCGGCAGTTCGAATCTGCTCGGGGTCGCCATAGTTACATAACGTTCCCGCCACACGCATCGGTGTGCGGGAACACAGGTGAAGAGAGCCTCTGGCACGTTGCGCCGGGGCTCTTTTCGCGTTCAGCCCCGGGTTGCATTTTTGCGGCCGCGCGGGTGCCATCGACGGGCGGCGGCGGATTTCGTCTGTCATTCCGAGTTCGCGGGGAGGAATCTCCCGGCGAGCACTCATCCCCGCCACCCTTCGATCACGCGGTGAGTGCGGCGACACGCTCCAGGACGGGACATCTGACAGGGGACCCGGCATTTACCAACTCACCGATCGCTATGTATACGGAGAATCTGAAGCCGATCACGAGACGGAAGATTTTGGAATCCTCTAAAGTCTGCTTCACCGCGATCGGCTCCAATCGGGCGAGCCATAGCTGCGAGTTCGGTGGTAATGAAGATTCCTGGCGTTAACGCACTTCGTCTCTGGGATAACTGGTTGCCGTTGGGCACCATCGCCGTGTTTGGCGTGGCCGCCGTTCCCGTGGCGACCGGCGCGTTCGATTTCGGCCTCGATCAGCCGAACGCGGACCGTCTCCAGGTCATCTACACGGATATCGGGATCCAGACGACCGCCGGGATTTTCGCGATCGTTATCTCGTTGTCACTGGTAGCGATTCAGTTCGCGGCGCAGGAGTACTCCCATCGGATCATGGAGTACTACCTGAGAAGCACGATCTTCTGGTCGACATTCGCCGTGTACATCGGGCTCATCGCCGTTGCGGTGCTGTTGCAGGTCTCATCGTCCGAGGCGGACAGTGAGGCCGTTGCCAGCCTGGTGGTGCTCGGAAGCCTTCTAGCGCTTGTCCTCCTGACGCCCCATTTTCTGATCACAGCCGCATATCTCAAGCCAGACTTCATCATCACGAAACTAATGGGACGGCTCGACAACGCGTACTTCGACCGGGTGGCCCGGATTGACGGCGCTCCGGGCCCCGGAAACGACAGGCTTTTGCCTGTGGTCGAGATCGTTGAGAGGGCGATCGACCGCGGTGACGTGACCACCTCCGGCCGGGCGATGGATGAGTTCCTCAATCTATATCGCGGCATTGCGACCCCGAGCCCTGCGGTGTCGTCGTACTTCGTCGACCATCTCGCCCGGATCGGGCGGAAAGCCGTGTCGCAGGCGGACGAGGGGGAGGCGGCGGTCCGTGTCGTGTCGACGATCGGCGAAATCGGACGTGACACCGGCTCCGGTCACGCGTTGCGGTCGCTGGACGCGCTCGTGTTCACGGCGCTGCGGCACGGCTCTGAGGCGCCGATCGAGCAGGGCATCGACGCACTACATTCCATGTTCGACGCGTGCGGGCCTGAGGACAGAGACGTCGTCATCGAGGTCTACGCCGCCCTGGTACGCCGACTCTCGATATCGGGCTATGAGCAGTTGCTGGACAGGCTGGTCGAGCGGCTTGCAGACATCTCCCGCGTTGAGGCCAGTTCCGGGGATAGCGCCCGCGCAGCCCGGGCGGCCGCCGTCATGGAGTCGATCGCTGCGGAGGCGGCGGAGGCGCGGTTGGCCAGGGTCGTAACGAAGACTATCGTGCAGTTGACCGCACTCGGCAGAGACCTCGCAGAAGTGAGCCCGGCCACCGCCCGGGAGATCGGCGCAGGGCTCCTCCGCGTGGAGCGCTCAGTTCCAAGAAACGATCGCGAGACCCTGGCGTCGCTGGCGTTCGGCCGCGAAGAGATCGAGCGTGCGGTGCCTCTGGCCCCGAATACATCTGCCCCACCGACTGCGCCATC
>JAQBUX010000352.1 GCA_027623795.1 Chloroflexota bacterium | reverse complement strand
CCGGTACCTGCTTCACGCAAACTGCGATTCGAAGCGCCAACCGCACCTCTCAAACTCATGTGCGCCGATTTCGACACCGGAGGGACGCGTCGCGTCCGGCCGGGTTGCCCGTGAGTCCCACATAAGTGGCTCCGGGGGAAATCCAAACTATCACCCGTTCGTAAGCCAGTCAAACGGAAATAGCGGGAGGCGACCGTCGATGATTCCCCGTATAGCGTCCAACGCCACGTTCAGAAGCCCGTAGCCGCGGGCGTATCCTGTTCTACGATCAGCACAGATAGCAGGGAGGACGTGCTGGAACGCCTCAAAAATGAAGCCGAGTCCGCAGGGATCCGAATTGACGACGAGCAGAGTCGGCAGTTCGTGATCTTTTATGAACTACTCGAAGAACACCGGCGACGGGCGAGCCTGACCTCGATCACGGGCCTGGAGCGGGTTCGCGACGAGCTGTTTCTGCGTTCCCTGGAGGTCGCGGCGGCTCTGGACGCGTCCGAAATAAATCTGTTTCTCGGGGAAGGCTGTCGATTATTGGATGTGGGTTCCGGCGCCGGATTCCCCGGCATACCGCTGGCGATAGCGTTTCCGGAAGTGCAAGTCACGTTACTCGATTCTGTACGTAAGAAGACCGACTTTCTTCAGATCGTTATAGACCGTCTGGAGCTTCGGAACGTCAACGTCCACCGCGGGCGGGCGGAAGAGATCGCAAGGCTCGACGAGCATCGAGAGACCTACGATCTCGTCACGTCGAGGGCGGTGGCCGCCCTGCCGGAACTCGCAGAGCTCATGATTCCATCCTGTCGCGTCGGCGGGATAGCGGTCGCGCTTAAAGGACCGGACGTCGAGGCTGAAGCGGAGCAAGCGGCCCTGGCCGCGACCGAGATGGGCGCGTCGACCGCCGAGTTACGACAGCTCACGATCGGAGCGCGCGAACGGCCAGACACCGCCGTCGTATGGCGTAAGGTATCCCAAACACCCGGCCGTTATCCGCGGCGCGTTGGCATACCTCACAAGCGGCCTTTGATCGCGCCTATCGTCGCTCAAGCAACCGGTGGTGACGCGTGACCGGTCCCCCGGTAGAGCCCACCGGCGCACGGCCAGATCCTGAGAGTTCCCGGGGCGGGCAACATTCACCTGACGCCATCGCACCTCATGTAGTCGTCGACCCGCGGCTCGGCTACAAGATTTTCTCCCGGAGGACGATTATCGCCACGGCAGTGGCGCTGATCGTCCTCGCCGTCAGCGCGTTCCGCGTGTTCGACATCGACTGGGGCGAGATGCTGGATCAGGTCAAAGGCGTCGATCCGGCCACCTACTTTCTGGCCCTCGTCCTGTACTACGTCAGCTTCTGGTTCCGGGGAGTTCGGTGGCGTCTGATAGTTCGGACCGCCGGTCTCGACCGGCAGCCGGGTGTCGTCTTCATCGGCACGCCAAAATTCGCCGCCATTATTTTGATGGGATGGTTCGCAAACTCGGTGGCGTTCTTTCGTCTCGGTGATGCGTACCGGGGCTACGCGATGCATCGCGAGACGGGCATCCCGATGGCGAGCAGCGTTGGCACGCTGCTCGGGGAGCGCGCCCAGGACGTGCTGATTGTGCTGGGCTTGCTGGTTGTGGGGTCTGTCGGACTACTCGTCACGGACGAGGTCACGCTACCCATTTACGTCCTGGTCGCCGCCGCCGGCGCGTCGTCTGCGACGCTTCTGGCGCTTGTCGTGATGCGCAATTACGGAAAACGTCTGGCACGGCGGCTTCCGGACCGGCTTGAAGCGACCTATTACCGGTTGCATGCGGGTGCGATTGGCAGTATCAGGGCCCGTCAACTACCTCTCCAGTTGCTACTCGGCGTCATCGGCTGGGGACTTGAGATCGCCCGGGTCTATTTTGTGGCTGAAAGCCTGAGCATAGACATCAGTTTCTTCGTGGTGATGTCGGCGGCGTTGACGATAGCCGTTCTCACAACGATCCCAACCCCGGGCGGTTTCGGGTTTGTCGAGGGAGGCCTCACAGGCGTTTTGATCTTCCTCGGCATGGGGCACACGGAGGCATTCGCCCTGACGGTGGTGGATCGATCCATCAGTTGGGTGAGCATCATCATCATCGGCGGCACGCTGTTCCTGACCTGGCAGGCGATAGTCGCACGCCGCACGAGGGCCCGAACGGAGAACGACCTGGCGGACTCATCGGCAACCCCGCGTATGCTCGAAGAGAGAGATTGAATCCCGAGACCGCGACCGGTACCGACTCGACGCGAATACGGACGCGGACGCCCGGGGATGGTGGGCTGTTACCGCGTACCGTTTGTGTCACGTGGGGCGGCTAAATCGAGGTTGTTCGAGGAAATTGCCTGCCGCATGGTCCGGTCCGAGCAGGTCCGAGCAGTTGGATCGCTACGCCCGCGTCCGTCCTTCTAACCGATCCACCGCGGAAGGCGAGCTGCGTGATACGATTTCTCGACGCCGTGCCACCGCACGATTGGAACCGGCGCGTGGGGCTGTAGCTCACTCGGGAGAGCGCTTCAATGGCATTGAAGAGGTAGCGGGTTCGAATCCCGCCAGCTCCACCATTAAAGTCAGTAGGTAGGGATCAGTCAGAACCCACTGCAGGTGAGCATGCCCGTCCACCGGAT
>JAQBUX010000351.1 GCA_027623795.1 Chloroflexota bacterium | reverse complement strand
ACGGATGATAGTTTGGATCTCCCCCGGAGTCACTTATGTGGGACTCACGGGCAACCCGGCCGGACGCGGCGCGTCCCTCCGGTTTCGACATCGGCGCACATGAGTTTGAGAGGTGCGGTTGGCGCTTCGAATCGCAGTTTGCGTGAAGCAGGTACCGGACCCGGAAACTCCCGCATCGGCGTTCAAGGTTGACGAGGCCGCAAATCGGGTCGTCCCTGCCCCGGGAATCCCTCCCGTAGTCAACGGATTTGACCTGCACGCGGTCGAGGCCGCTCTCAGGATCAAGGACGGCGGCGAGGCCGAGGTCACGATTATCTCGGCCGGAAACAACTTCGTGATGGACGTCATGAAGAAGCCGTTATCCATGGGCGCCGACGCGCTCGTGCTGGCCGAGGACCCGGCGCTTGCGGACATCGACGCCTTCGTAACGGTAAACGTGCTGGCCGCGATTATCGAAAAGACCGGACCCTACGATCTTGTACTGGCGGGCCGGCAAGCGTCTGACTGGGACCAGGCCCACGTGCCCCTCGGCCTTGCGGAGAGGCTCGGCCTCCCCTCGGTGACCCTGGCCCGAAATGTGGAACCGCAAGAGGGCAGGGTCCGCATCGAGAGGGCTCTGACGGACGGTTATCAGGTGATCGAGGCCCCGTTGCCGGCCGTCGTAACCGTGAGCAACGAACTCGGCGAGCCACGCTACCCGACCCTGCGCGGCATCATGGCGGCGTCCCGAAAACAGCCGGAGAGGCTGTCGCTGGATGAACTCGGGCTGGACGGCGATTCGTTGAAGCCGGCGCTCTCGCTCCGCAGGTTGTTTATCCCCGAGGGCGAGAGCCAGGTGGAAATTATCGAAGGCGAAGACGAGGCGGATGCCGGCCGTAAGCTGGCGCTCCGGCTCCGAGAGTTGAATCTGATTTAGATGTCTGGAATTCTCGTAATAGGTGAAGTTCAGGACGGTGCGATAGCGCCCGTCTCGGGTGAGCTGGTCGCGGCCGCCCTCAAGCTCGTCGGTGAGGGCGTCATCGGGGGCGTAAGCCTCGCCGTCATGGGCGACGATCTGTCAGCGATCACTGCCGCGGACGCGCCGGGCGCTGACCGTTTGATCCTGATGTCGCACCCGTCGCTCAGGGACGGCGGGACCGGCGGATTCGACGCGCCGGTACTGGCGGTAGCCGCCCTTTACGAAAGCATCTCCCCCGATGTCATCCTATTTGCCAAGACGGACTTCGGCGCGGTAGCCGGCCCGCGGCTGGCGTTTAGACTAGGGGTAGGGATGGCCCAGGACTGCATCGACCTGGCGCTCGATACGGGTACCGGCCGCGTTGCTGTTACCAGACCCGTATTCGGCGGCAATGCGCTGGCGGTGTACGGATTTAACGGCGACGGCACGCAGATCGCCACCGTACGGCCCGGGGCGTTTGACGGCATGGAGGGCGAAGGGACCGGCGCTATCGAACATTTTGATGTAGGCGCTGCCGTGGCCGGAGTTCGGACGACTTTGATCGATACCGTGCTTCAGGCCAGTGAGGGCGTGCGCCTGGAGGACGCGGAGATTATCATCTCTGGCGGCCGGGGCCTCGGCGGTCCGGAACCGTTCAAACAACTCCATGAGCTCGCAAATCTCCTGGGCGGCGCCGTTGGCGCTTCACGCGCAGCATGTGACGCGGGTTGGGTTGATCACAGTTACCAGATAGGATTGACCGGGAAGAGCGTCAGGCCGAGCGTTTATCTGAGCGTGGGTATATCAGGCGCATCTCAGCATATGGCGGGACTGTCCGGGGCAAGAAACATCGTGGCGATCAACAAGGACGGCGACGCGAACATATTCAAAGCGGCAAGATTTGGTGTCGTGGGTGACTGGGCGAAGGTTCTCCCCGCATTCACGGCTACCGTACGGGATCTTGCGGGTTGAATACGATCAACTCGGGTAATTCCGGGTAGACCGTCTCGACCCGTGAGAGTGGTGGTGCGATTGGGATTTTGCCTGATTCGCCAAATTAGTCGAAAGGCAGGGTGGCGATTTGGACCGCGACTACGGTTTGGATATCGACGCCATCGTCGGACATATCGATAGCGCTCCGACGCTTTCTTTCTTTTTCCCGCGCCTCAGACGAGCGCTGATAGTAGACATGCGGCAAGGGCCGGAAGATGGACCCTATATCAGGGTGCTTCCGATGGCGCGCTCACTTCACGAGCGGCTCCGCGGCCTGAAGCGGGCACGTCCGCATCTGCCGAAAGCGACCGAGCTGGTCGCCATTCCCTGGCCGATATACGTCGAGAACATGGTCCGTTCAGGCGTGTGGGCGCGGGTGATGAAGCGCATCGAATCCGCCGGTTCACCCGATGCTATGAGCGCCGCCGAATCCGCGCTGACAGAGCTCCGCGCGATAGAGAGCCAGGAGTTAACGGCGCTTATTCAAGGCGGCCAATACGAGACGATCTGGGCCCGCGAGCCCGGTTAAGTCTTCGCCTCGATTTGCTGATCAAGAGGGCCGGTCCCAGATTGGGACCGGCCCTCTTGTTTGTCGCGTCGTAGATGAGTGCGCGTCAGAGTACCCCTACGCGGCGAGAGATCACCCAGAACATCGTAGGGGTCGATTGGTATCCGCCCTCGGTCGATACCAATCGACCCCTA
>JAQBUX010000350.1 GCA_027623795.1 Chloroflexota bacterium | reverse complement strand
AATCTGGCCGGACATCTCCCGGGCGAAGCCCACGCGTCACACGAGGTTGGCGATAAACGGCGCGCATCGACGCCGGAGACGGAGTTTACGCTGCGTTGTCCCGCTGAGCACGGGCGAGAGATGTCCGCCCGCGGTCGGTTATCTCGTAACTGTTTTGACCCGCGCTCTTGATGTCTCCGGACGATTCAAGTTCACTGAGCGCCGTTGTCGCCGCGCTCATTCGCTGCCGCGTCAGGGCCGCTATCCGTTCGGCCGGGGGGGCCGGGTGGCCGCTCTCGTCGAACGAGTGCAGGACGTTGAGTATCTCAATCCTGGGGTTTGCCATGCTGCATGCCCTCCGCGGTCGCCGCCGCCCGACGTGAGCGATGATCCCTCCGCACAGCATAGGCGGGCAGATTGGCCGATCATTGCCAGAATCACTGCAATTGACTGCGGAGTACCGCACCCAATACCCCGCAATGGACTGTGGAATAACGCACCGTTGAGGTAACTTCGCGGGGTCTTCAACAGTGCCGCCGTGAAACCAGAGGAGCATTCACATGGTGAAACCGGCTACGTCGGAAACCCGTTACGAGCCGGTGGTCGGCTGGCCGGCGGTGCCCCATGGCCTGTTTTTGCACGAGGCGACGTCTGTCGGCGTCGATTCAGAGGACCGCGTCTACGTCTTCAACCGTGGTCAGTGGCCGATGCTCGTGTTCGACAGGGACGGCAATTTCTTGGACGCGTGGGGCGCGGGCGAGTTTGACACGCCGCATGGGATCTCATTCGACACCGATGACAACATCTACCTGGCGGACAACGCCAATTTCGTGCAGAAGCGCACGCGAAACGGCGACGTGCTGTTGACCCTCGGCGAGAAGGGCGTCGAAAAGCCACGTCACACCGGCGAGCCGTTCAACAGCCCGACCCATGTAGCCATCCAGCCAGGGTCAGGCGACTGGTTTGTGTCTGACGGTTACCGCAACTCGTCCGTTCACCGGTTTGACGCCTCAGGGAAGCACATCATGTCCTGGGGCGAGCCCGGGAGCGGACCCGGCCAGTTCGCTCTTCCGCACAACATCTGCATGGTCGGGGAAGACCGCGTGCTGGTCGCCGACCGTGAAAATTACCGTCTGCAGATGTTCACGCTGGACGGCGAGTTCTTACTCGAGAAGCGCGTGCACAAGCCGCAGGCGCTGTTCGCCGGAACCGGAGACGACACCAACATTTACGTCGCTGAAGGCCGGCCTCCGCTGGTGATGGAGGGAGTGCCTCGGCTCGGCAAGCGGGTCGCCGTGCTGGACCGCGATCTAAACGAGGTGACGTCGATCGGCAACGAGATGTCGGGCCAGGCGCCGGACCAGTTCATCTCACCGCACGCGATGGCGGTCGATTCCGAGGGTTCCATTTACGTGGCCGAGGTGTCGTACAACGGCCTCGGCTCGCGGTTGCAGCCGGCGCGCGAGGTGATCAGCCTGCGGAAGTGGCGACGGACCGACACCGGCGGCGCGGCCGGACAGGGATTGTCAGGGCGTGCGCTCGATCAGTACATCAAGGGTCTGCGCAACGACGGCCCCGGCGGTCGGCGGGCCCTACGGATAGGATGACGGCGAGCACCGGGGATGGCCCGTTGCGGTTCACCCGGCCGGAACTAACTCGACTTTGAGTTCAAAGATCCCGGGCTCGTTCGTATTCGAGTTGGTCAGAAAGAACATTGCCAGGTCTGCCGCACGGTCGCCGTCGCTTGCGCGGTCGAACCGCAGCCGAAACTGGGCGAAGGGGTAGCCGTCGTCGAGGGCGCGCTGCACGGCGGGTCCCAGATCACACTCGAACGGACCATCCGCTGATGTGGAAAAAACGCAGGACGCTGCTCCGTCCGCCGACTGGGCATTCCAGAGGTCGGGTGAAAAGTTATCCCATCTCATTTCGGCCGCGTTCAACGCTCCGAGGTCTTGAAACGGTGAGCCCCGCGCTGTGAAGGCACCTGATCGGAGGACGGCCGACTTAACGAGACCACCGGGCGCTGCGGTCAGGTCGCCAGCCAGACTAAAGGAGAGGAAGATCTGGACGCCGTCACCGTCCGGGAACGACGAGTTCAGGTTGTCCCCGGCGAACAGCCCGGTCCCGGAACCACGGAAGCCGCGAGGAGTGTGGCCCTCCGTCGCGTTCGAGCCGATGTTGGGGATGACGAATGTCAGGGCGCCCTCCAACGAGGGAACTGATGTGGCGACAGGCGCAGACCTCGGCGTGGGCAGGGCGCTCTCTGGGATTTGCGCTGCGTCCGGGTCATCGGTGCCTGAAGAGCAGGCGGTGGCGAGCGCGACGAGGGGCGCCATGAAGAGGATGAGGCGGCGAAACGAAAACGGGACCATCCCGTCTGAGATTCGGCTGTCGTCGTAAAGATGCAGTACGCCGCACCTCTCATACGACCTCGACTATCGCCCCAACGCGGGGCGTCATCGTGGTTGATGCTCCACACGCCTTCTCAGGGAGTCGGGTCAAATCCCTTCTTCCAGCGGGACAATAGCATGCCCTGAGCGGAGTCGAATGGGCGTGGATGAGAGAGAAGCCCGGCATCCTGCCCCGGCCGGACGCGATGATCGCTAATCGTCTGGAGGACAGTTCAGGGGTTCATCTCAGACCAATGACGCGCCCCGGCCGATCTG
>JAQBUX010000030.1 GCA_027623795.1 Chloroflexota bacterium | reverse complement strand
CGAAGCCACCTGATGTGGACGTCCACCGTCCTGGAGTCTCCGAGGTAGTCGTAGCCCCACACATCTGAAAGCAACTTGTCGCGGGTGAACGGCCGGCCCGGATGGGATGCGAGGTAGACAAGCAGATTGAACTCGCGCGGCCGGAGCTCGACATCGGCGCCGTCGACGGACACCCGTCGCCTGTCGACATCCACCGTTAGTCCCTCGAAATCGAGAACCACGCCGTCGTGTTGTTCCGACGATTCGGCGCGGTCCATCTCGATGCGTCGCAACGCCGAGGCAACGCGCGCGAGCAGTTCACGCATGCTGAACGGCTTCGTGACGTAGTCGTCAGCGCCCACCTCAAGGCCGACAACGCGATCGAGTTCCGTGTCTCGCGCCGTCAACATGATGATCGGCACGGCGGAGCCGCCCTGCCTTAACGCACGGCAAAGATCGAGTCCCCCCATGCCCGGCAACATCAGGTCAAGGATGACAAGGTCTGGATTGTTCTCGCGGGCGAGTCCCAATCCGGCCACGCCGTCCGCCGCCGTGTCGACGTCGTACCCTTCCGACACGAGGCTGTACCTGAGCGCCTCCCGGAGAGTGGGATCATCCTCGATGACTGTGATTCTGCGGTTGTGTGAAGTCATTATCGTGGCGACGTGAAGTGCTCAGGTCCGGCGAGATCGCCGAGATCGCGGGGAAGATCGCAAGTTTTATCGGCGCCGGCAAGGCCGACGGCGCGTTTATCGGTCGTACGACGCTGACGCCTCGAACGGGTACAACGGCCGCCTGCGGAAAGCATAGTCGAACGTGGACAGGTCCGCCGAAGTGGCCCCCGGAGAATCGACGAGAACCATCTCTGCGGCGATCGGTTCGTACGCGGGTCGCGGCGACATGACGCCCTTCGCCACGATGATCTTGAACTCCTCCGGCCGGATTCCGACCGAGTAGTACTGTTCCAGGCTCACGTTCCCGATACTCGTCGATACGAGCAGGAGCGTCG
This sequence comes from Chloroflexota bacterium, assembly GCA_027623795.1. GTDB lineage: Bacteria > Chloroflexota > Dehalococcoidia > Lucifugimonadales > Lucifugimonadaceae. Next base: position 16,115 of record JAQBUX010000030.1, on the reverse strand, counting down.
GTCCGGCGTCCGTTTGAACGACGGCGCACCGCCCCTGGTCGTAGAAGGTCCACCCTGCGTGGAGGGTCCGATTGTCCTCAAACGTGCCGTCCGATAGCTTCCGAACCGTCCCGGTTATCGATACCGGCCGGCCGTGGAGATCGTCCGTCTTCCCGCCGACTTCGAGGCTAATTCTCGAACCGGCGCCGGCGGCGACGCACCGGGCGACGGCATCCGGGTCGCGAAGGGTCTGCAGGAAGCTGGCAGCGCCCTGCGCCAGCGCCTCCGCGAAGATCAGCGTCGAATCGCCCGAGCTGCCGGCCCCGATGTTGTCGCCCGCGTCGAGCAGCACGATCGGCGCCATCGGCGCATCCAGCCCGTAACGGACCGCGGCCGCCGGGGACATGCCGACCTTTTGGGCGAACTCAGCGCGGCGGTCCCACGCGCGTCCCGCCAGCCAGCGGGCATGACGCCTCGCCTCATCTTCCGAGGTCTCGTGCAAGACGTAGCACGCAAACCCCATCTCCTCCACGTCCGACCACGGGTAACCCTGACCGACACTCGAGTGAAGCACGCCCGGACGACCCTGGACTTCAAGCAGATCGTCGATGATCCCCTTCATCGGCTGGACGTTCGTGTTCTGGTGCATGATGCCGATAACCATCGGGGGCGTCTCAAGAGCGTGTTTCGGCCGGGTTCCGGTCTCGATCATCCGCATCAAAAGTTCACAGGCTTCGTGGGCTCGTGGCACGGCGTCAAGGTGCGGGTTGGTGTGGTAGATCACCAGCGCATCGGTCGCATCGGCCATCTGCTGCGACACGTTTGCGTGAAGGTCCAGCGTCATCACCACCGGCACGCCGGGGCCGACGACCTCCCGGGTTCGTCGGGCGATCTCGCCATCCATGTCCCGGTACAGCGCCGAGACGGCGGCGCCCATCTGGTTGAGAAGCACGCCGTCCCAGGGTCCACCTTCCCGCAGGGCCTCCAGAGCCTCGCCCGAGAGGCGGTCGAACGCCTCAGCGCTGATCGTTCCTCCGGGATCAGTCGCGGCGAACAGGATGGGGACGAGTTCAAAGCCCAGTCTGTCAGCAGATTCGACGAATCCCGAGAAGACGGTCTTCGCACCGCCGTGCATCTCGTTTATTCGTGACCCGCGTTGGATTCCTTCACGCTGGAGTCCGGAGCTCCCAAACGACTCAAGGGTCGTCGGCCGTGACGAAAACGAATTGGTTTCGTGATGGATGCCAAAAGCGGCGATGCGGGTCATGGCGACCAGCTTAGCGGCTGGAGATCGCAGATGGCACGCGTGGTGTTGAAGGGAGCGACGCGACGTCATACGCGACCGTCAGCTGTATCGTCCCGTGGTTATCACCAGCCGCTCATGCCGTCTTCACACCGATTCAATAGATTGGATAGTGCCCGACTATTACGAGAGGCGGCGGCCAGCGGCGAGGTCACCGGCATGGAAGCCGAGTACGGGGTAATGCTTGAGACGCCCGAAAGCATCATCGCAAACGCAGAGGAACTGTGGAGTCGGGGCGCGAAAAAGCGGCCGGTGGTCACGCAGGCCGAGGCCGGAGCGCGTATCCAGGAGATCGCCGACCGCTGCATACCCGTCTACACATCAGACCTGCTCAGGCTGGCGTTGCGGGACACCGAACTCGCCACTACCGAGCCATCGCTCGACGGCGTGCTTGAACGTCACATGACGGCGGCATCGCTTATCGCGCGGAACATGTACGACGCGGTGAGCGACCGCCTCTGGCAGGTTTACTACGCAGAGGTGGCGCGCGACGGGCGCCGAAACGCCGCTTAAGGGGTTCCGACGCCCGATCGAGTAAAGAGCACTCTAGGAGTGCCGCCGAGCGCCGGCCTAGCTGTTGTATCCGGTGAAGCGGGCGACCCTTCTGGGCGGAATGATGTCTCGAACGCCCGGGTTGACGCCGGCCATCGACCACTCCCCGCGCAACATGCTCGCGGCGTTCTGGCCCGCCCGTATCCGGGAGAGCGTGGCGGAACGTGTCGAACCGCCGGCGGCGTGCGGGGTCGTGACCACGTTCGGCATGGTCCGCAACGGGTTGTCCTCGGGGGTCGGCTCGGTCTCGAACACATCGAGGCCTGCGCCTGCGATCTCGCCCGTCTTGAGCGCGTTGATCAAGGCGGTCTCGTCCTGCACCTTGCCGCGGCAGGTGTTTACAAAGAACGCCGTGCTCTTCATCGCCTTGAACTCAGCCTCGCCGAACATCTTGTCCGTCTGTTTGTTGTGCGGGACGTGAACCGTCACGTAGTCCACCTGGCGCAGCAGCTCGTGCAGATCATGGGCCTGCTCAACGCCGTGCTCTTTCGCAACCCAGGGCGCGACCCAGGGGTCGTACACGATGGTCCGCATGCGCCAGCCGGACATCTTCCGGTTGACCGCACGTCCGATGTTGCCGAACCCGACGATTCCCAGCGTCGCCTCGTCGAGAGGCGCCCGACGGGCCAGCATCGGCGCATCGGTCCAGTGACCGTTGCTCATGTGGCGGTCTGAGAAGGTTATCTGTCGGGCCACATCCAGGATCAAGGCACAGGCCTGGTCCGAGACCTCTTCCGCACACATCCCGGCGCCGTTCGCCACCATGATCCCGTGCTCGGTCGCCGAATCGACGTCCATGTGGTCGAAACCGTGGGAGTACACGATCACACCGGAGCCTTGCTCCATTTCGCGCAGCACCGAGTCCTTCATGGCGTACCCACGGGCAAGAACGACGTCTGCGTCCTTGACCGCCTCGATGGCTTCGCCCTCGCTGTCAGGATTTATCTGGATGATCTCGACATCGAAACCCTCCAGCTCCGCGCGCTCATAGGTGAGGGGGTCATCTTCGGGACCCAGATACACAACTTTCCGCTTTGCGCCTTCGGTAACCATCGTTGTTAGGGCTTCCTTTGGTAACTGGTGATAGCTGGACGTTGCCGTTGCATTGATCGAGATCAGGGCAATCCGTGGACATTTTCCGATTCATATTGGACAAATCGGGAGATGTGCGTTCGGACGCAATATTGCGCCCGGTCCGTTCATTGTTCAAGACCGGAATTTCGTTAGAGGCCTACGTGGCCGTGACGATGTTGATCGCCTCCTCGCCCTCAAGAACCCGCCGGATGTTGGCGAATGCGAACTCCGCCCGGCGTGGAAAGCTCTCCCTCGTGGGACCCGCGACGTGGCCGCTGACAACTATGTTGTCCAGCGCAAACAGCGGGTTGTCGCCGGACGCAGGCTCCTGTTCAAACACGTCAAGCCCGGCGCCCCAGATGGTCTTCGCTTTCAGCGCTTCGACCAGCGCCGCCTGGTCTACCGTCGGTCCACGACTTGTGTTGATGAGGATCGCGGACGGCTTCATCAGGGCGAGCTCACGCCGGCTGATGAAATGGCGAGTCGAGTTCAGTAGCGGGACGTGTACGGTGACGATGTCCGATTCCGAGAGTAGCTCGTCCATGGATACCGGACGCGCTCCGTACTTTTCTTCGAGTTCCGGCTTCGCCAGGATGTCGTGATACAGAACGGTGCAGTCGAACCCCTGCAAGAGCTTCATCACCGTCGAGCCGATGTAGCCCGCTCCGATGATGCCCACGGTCTTGCCGAGGATTTCAAACGTCTCCATGCCCCTCGCGCGTTCGGGGACCCAGTCGCCTTGTCGGAGGGAGGCGTCCACCCACGGGAGGTGGCGGTACAACGCAAGAGTCAGAGCGATAAACTGTTCCGCCACGCCCTCCGCGTTCGTCCCGCTCGCCGTGGCGACCGGAATACCAAGCTCACCGGTCAGCCCCACATCGACACCGTCATACCCCGCCGAACCGAGCTGATAGAGGCGGACGTTCTTCGCCGCTCTGAGCACCGTTTCTTTTGGCTTGGCGCCGAACACGATCAGCGCGTCGGCGTCCTTGACGAGGTCGATCTGTTCCTGCTCGGACGCCTTCGAGGCGTCCATCATCGTCACATCCCAGCCCGCAGGGATGAACTCCCGAGATATTGTGGCCATCGGGCTTTCGGGTGGGATGAAGTAGGCGACTTTGGGCATTCGTAATTTCTCCGTTTGATGGCTGCAGGGGAGAGCGGTGGGCCGACGGCCTGGCGATGCGGCGGTATTCTAGCAATCCGGTTTCGGCCGGTATCGTGACCCAGACGAAGTGACGACCCTCAGACAACGTGACCCAGGCGACGTGACCCAGGCGACGTGACCCAAACGACGCGACCCAAACGACGCGACTCAGGGAGCGACTACAGACCGGGAGGCAGCCAGGTATGGAACGCGATCAACTGACCGCCATAGGCCTCAACTATCTGCAAGACCTTGGCGGCATCCCGGCGACCTCTTATTACGAGGGGCCCGTGGCGAGTTACATCCTGGCGGAGTGCGCCGACGCCGGGATCGACGCCCGGGCTGACCGTTTGGGCAACATCCTTGCGACGCGGCCGGGGCAAGACGAGTCCGCCAGCGGCATTGCTTTCGTCGCGCATATGGACCACCCGGGCTTCGAGGCGCTGTCGGTTGAGGACGATGGCGTCCACGGGCGCGGACTTGGCGGCGTCCCTCCACAGGCGTTCGAGTCAGGCGTGGCGGTCACATTCATTCGCGATGACGGCGTTCGGCTCCCGGGGATGGTCATGGGACGGGTAGGGCCGCGCGACGGCAACCATGTCCTTTTCGAGGTCGCCCGCGATCGGCTCGGCCCTTTCCCATGCGCCGTTGTGCTCGATCTGCCCGATTTCGATTTCGATACCCAGAGCCGGCTCATCCGTATGAGGGCGGCGGACGATCTCGCCGGCTGCGCCAGCATTCTCGCCGTACTACGTTCAGCGATGGAGGAGCCGACTCCGGGCGCTGTGTACGGCCTTTTCACCCGCGCAGAAGAAGTGGGCCTCGTCGGAGCGCGTCTGGCGGCCGCGGACCGCCTTTTGCCGCCGGGCACGATCGTCGTATCGGTCGAGACCAGCAGCGTGCTGCCCGGAGCGGAGATTGGCGGCGGTCCTGTGGTGCGCACCGGAGACCGGATGACGACTTTCAGTTTTGAGGCTGAGGAGTACCTGGCGGCCGCCGTCTCCGGGATCGGCGACTCACCGGTCCAGCGCCAGCTTATGCAGGCCGGGACATGTGAGGGAACGGCGTTCGCCCGACACGGATATCCGACCACAGGCCTGGCCTTCCCGCTGGGCGCGTGGCACAACAACGGCCCGGAAGACACGATCAGGCCGGAGTTCATCCACCACGATGATTTCGCGACCGGCGTCGCTTTGCTTGCGGGCGCGGCCGCACTCGCCGGGAGCAACCCGTCTTCCGCCGCCGGCGACCGCATCTCAGCACGACCCGTGGCCGAGGAACGCCGTCTCCTGGACTCGGCCGGCTGAACTGTGGCGCTCATCGGGCGGCGTTTGCGCTACGTCGCCAGTACCGGATTTCGCCGCAGATCCAATTCAGGCCCACAGGTCACCGCATCTTCGCCCGGGTGGTTCCAATCGCCGCGCTGATCGCGATCCCGAGCGCGAGCCAGAGCCCGATATTATCGGTCAGCGCCCCGATCGCAACTCCGACGATAATCCCGATGCCGGCGCCCTGTGGATTGCTTGTCTTAATCGTCGCTTCGGCATCTCACTATCTCCGCGCACTGTCACCCAGATGGGCTTCCGGGTCGTGTCGGAGCGAATCTCCAGAGTCGCGACGTGGCCGAACATGTGGCCTGCAGGATACTTCAGAAAACGTCGACCCCGTGGGGATTGCCCGAGTCATGTGCCCACGTTGCCATCAGATTCGGTTTGTGGGTTAGATGAGGCGTGGGTCCGCGGCGTCAACCCGGCCCGATCATGCGTCCACGTAGAATGACGCACCGCAAAGATCGACGGCTACGAACGACGTGCGCCGCTGATAACCCCGCAAGCCCAAATCGTCCGACTACAGGCAAACGAAGGATCCACAAATGGCCGAAGTCTCCGGCAGCTATCTGATTGCACGGACCCTCAAAGAAGAGGGCGTCGAGGCGCTCTTTTTTCTCATGGGCGGTCCGAACTACGAGATCGTCAACTACTCGGAGGACTTCGGGATTCGCACGATTGATTTCCGGCACGAGCAGGCGGCGGCGATGGCGGCGCACGGCTACGCCCGCGTAACCGGCAAGCCGGGTGTGACTACCGCAGCGTCCGGCCCGGGCACGCTAAACCTGCTGACCGGCCAGTACACGGCCTATGTCGACAATGCTCCGATGATCACCCTCGGCGGCGCCGGGCCGTACCACGACTGGGGCAAGGACGGGTTCCAGGAGCTTGACCAGGCGGCAATCTTCGAGGAGGTCTCGAAGGCGACGATGCGCGTGACGGATGCGGCACGCTACCCGGAGCAGATCTCCACCGCGTTCCGTATCGCCACCACGGGCCGTCCGGGTCCCGTATATGTGGACTGTGCAGAGGACATCCTCTACACGAAGGTCGAGGAGTCTGACGCGGCCCCCGCCACCCGCCCGGCGTCGCTTTCACGCTCCGGTGCGGACCCGTCGTCTGTGCAGGCCGCCGCGGAGTTGCTGCGTAACGCCAAACGGCCGTTGATCTTCGCCGGCGGCGGCGCGTTCTTCGGGAAGGCGTGGGAAGAGCTCCGGCAGGTGGTCGAGACCGTTCGCATCCCCTTCTACACCTCGCCGATCTCCCGCGGCCTTATCGAGGACGACCACGAGCTGTCGTTCCTGGCGGCACGCAGTACGGCGCTCCGTGAGGCGGATGTGGTGCTGATCGTCGGCACAAGACTCAACTGGATGATGACCTTCGGAGGGCGCATCGGCGCAGAGGCGAAGCTAATCCAGATCGACATCGAGCAGTCGGAGATCGGCCACAACCGCTCGGTCGAGATCGGGCTTGTGGGCGACTGCAAGGTCGTACTCCAGCAATTGATCGATTCCGGGATCGAGTCCAGCGGCGCAGACGCCCGCGAGGAATGGATCAAATACCTGGACGAGCAGAACCAGTCCCGGCTTCTCAGGGCGCAGCCGATGCTCAACTCGGACCAGGTGCCGATCCACCCGTTGCGTCTTTGCAACGAGATCGACAAGTTCCTCGACCGCGACGCCATCGTGACGGTGGACGGCAACGAAATCCTTCACTACGGACGCCAGTCGATCAACACCTACTACCCCGGCCACAGGCTGAACTCGGGTCCGAGCGGGTGCATGGGAGTGGGCCTGCCCTACGCCATCGGCGCAAAGGTTGCGAAGCCGGACGTGCAGGTGCTGTCCTTGCACGGCGACGGCTCGCTCGGCATGAACATGATGGACTTCGACACGGCGGTGCGGCACGACCTGCCGATCGTGGTGGTCGTGAGCAATAACGAGGGCTGGACGGCGCGGGTGGAGGGGATACGAAAGCCGGGCCGCGAACTCGGCTTCACGCGCTTCGACCTGGTGGCGCAGGCGTTAGGCGGCCACGGCGAACTCGTAGAAGAGCCGGATCAGATACGCCCCGCGCTCGAGCGCGCCTTCGCAAGCGGGGTGCCAGCCCTCATCAACGTCCACACAGACCCAACGGCCCGAGCAGTCTCCCGCTTCGTCGGCTCGAAGATGGAGTAACCGCTCGGGACAGTCATCCCGAGCATGATCGAGGGTGTCTCAGAAATCGCCGCCGGACGGAGTCCTATGAAGGAACTTCTCCCTCACCTTAGTCCTCTCCCGCTGGGAGAGGAGATTTCTGAGGCGGCCTCGTGATCGAGGGATCCCCGAAACGACAGGACACAGACCGTATGCGATGGCTGTCCGCCTCACACCCGCTCGTACGCATAGCCGCCGTTTAGGAAGCGGACCACTCGGCCTGAGTCGTCTCGCACGAAGGGGATGGACATGCCCTGGTCCCGGCTCATGAAAGTGTCGGGGCCGACCTGGGTCGTCGTGATCGTCAGTGGAGGCCCGTCCAGCCGTGAGGGCGTCTTGATCACGACGCCGCCGTCGCCGGCCTCAACCTCAGCGGTCCCGGCGCGGAACTCGTAGCTGCCTTCGTACTGTGCAAGGTCGACAAGTGAGGGCTTCGGGTAGCGCGTCTCGAACGGGAGGTCATCGTCCGTTGAGTCACGCCACAACTTGCCCCGCACCGTGTTCATGAGTTGCTCGGCGAGGAACGAGGCCCGGCGGTCCCCACGGTTTGTGAACACCACAACGCCGGTCTTTTCCGACGGGATCATCATGGAATAGGTCGAGATGCCGGGTAACCCGCCCGAGTGTCCGACCACTTTCGTCGACCCGCTCCAGAACACCCAGTAGCCGAAACCGTAGCCCCAGCCGGTATCGCCGAACGGGAACTGCACGCTTTGCATGTGGTCCAGCGACCCGGCCCTGAGCCCGAGCGGTGAGTCGTCGTAAGCCATCGAGGCGATCTGGTAGAGCGCAATGTCGTGGACGGAGCTGACGATGCCTCCCGTGGACAGAAACGTCTGGTAGTCGTCGTTCAGCCGGACAACGATGTAGTCGCCATGCCGTTCCCCGCTGTCGAACGCCCCGGCGTCGCCCCGGGAGTACGCATAGGTGCGGTCGGCGCCGTTCTTCCAGTCCATGAAGTTGATGGACGAGTCAGACATGCCGACCGGCTCGAAGATGTTGCGGGTGAAGTACTCCTCCAGCGGGACGCCGGCGATCGTCTCGATCATATGGCCAACGGTGGCGAACCCTTCGTTGCAGTAGGAGAAACACTGCCCGGGGGCCGACTGGAGCGTTGCGGAGTCGAGCGCATTCACCAGCGCCTCACGGGTCGGGTACGGGTTGACCTCCTCCTCCCGGGTGCGGTCCTGGTGCCCGGTGCGGCCCATGCCGCTGTTGTGTCGCAGCAGGAGGCGAGTGGTAAGCCGCCGGCTGGCCTCGTCGTCCTTGACGCGGAATCCCGGCAGGTAGGTCTGCACCGGCTCGTCAAGCGACAACTTGCCAGACTCCACAAGCTGCATCGCTGACACGCCGGTGAACGACTTTGTGATCGAGCAGATCGGCCAGATCGTGTGCTCCGTCGCCGGAGCTTCTTTCGAGACGTCGGCCACGCCGAAACCGCCCTCCGCCACGATCTCGTCGTCCTTGACGATCGCCACGGCGGCCCCCGGGATATCGTTTTCGCCGATGAACGCGGCGATGATCGCTTCCTGTTCCGGCGTGAACCCCATCTTTACCTCTGACTCTGAACTAGCGGCTAATCGCCCATCGGAATGTACCTGACAGGGTGACTACATGCCCTGATCAGAACCCGCGTTGGTCGCCCTGCTATCTGGACACGGTGAAAGAAGCCCGGTATGCGCCTTGATCCACTTCGCCCTGCGGCGGCGGATCAGGCTCCAGCGATTCGAGCATGATCGTGTACGGCCCTGCGAGCGTGATCCCACCGCCTCCCGGCCGCACGATGAACTCGATCTGCCCGGAATCGATGTCCGGTCCTACCAGTGACATGACGACGACTGCGCTCCCGGCGGTCACGCACTGGACACCCGCCGCGCAGCGAGACTCGTCCGCCACGCGGTGAAACGCAACGGTGATGTCCTCGCCAACGATATCGACGGCCTCGGTGGGGGCCAGGGAGACCAGCTCACCAAGCGATGCGGTCGCCACCGGACGAGGCGTCGGCGTGACGGTCGGAACGGCATCCGAATCGTCGGACGAGCACGCTGCGACCGCTACCAGCAACGCCAGTATCACGCCGGGCATTGCCAATCGGCGAAGAGAACGGCGAAATCGATTGGAACCGTAGCGGATCATTTCGATAACAATCTCCGGGACTTGTAACTGGAACTCCGTGCCTACGACGGACCGCGGCACACCGACATGCCGGGGAATCGCAAGACCCTCGATTATGGGGGCCGGGTCCACGCGACTGGAAGAGGTTCGCAGTTCGCTACGCACGGCAATTCGTGTCCAGCGAAGCCGCTTCGTGCGCGTGAGGGCCCGACGATCGCGCCGCGCTGGTCTCCGCGTGCCGTTCGGGCTACTATTCCGCTCTGGATCAAAGATCGAGAGACAAAACCGGTCGGACGCCAACTCCGGCCCGCCTGCCCCACTTCGGCAGTCCAGCGTCCGGTCGCGGCGCTGCGTTCCAGGGATTTTCCAAGGATCAGTGAGTCAATGGCCGCCATCGACCGAGTCAATTATCCAGAGGTTCCGGGTTCGGGTGAGATCTTCACACCGGAGTTTCTTGACTACCTCGTTTCGCTCCACGACCGGTTCGGCGAACGTATTCACGCGCTCAGGGAGCAGCGGCTAGCCGTTTCCGCCGCCGCCGTCCGGGATGGCCGGCAGCCCGGACACCTCCCGCCGAGCCCGGCGACAACGACCGAGTGGCAGGTGCCTCCGGTTCCCGAAGAGTTAACCCGTCCGGGGATCGAGATTTCGGGGCCTGCCGCGGTCACGCCGATGTTCATCAACGCCCTGAACCCGATGCCGGACGGCACGCAGGCCGTTGGCGACCTGGACGATGACGAGGACTCCGCAGGTCACACGCTGACGGACACGGTCCGTTCCGCTATCAACCGGCGCGACGCGCTCCTCGGGACGCTTGAGTATCGGGACGAGGAGCGGGACCGGCTTTACAAGTTATGGGATGGCCCGATTCCCTTCTTCATGCACCGGGAACGGGGCCTTCACCTGGACGAGCCGGACTTCACGGTCGACGGCTCACCGATCTCCGCCACGCTACTCGGCACAGCCGCCACGCTGTTCCACGCCGGGCGCGTCCACGTCGAGAAGGGCAAAGGTATCTACTTCTACCTTCCCAAGACGGAGTCAGCGGCCGAGATCCGGTTGTATCGGGACGTGTTTGACGCCTCGCGAGAGCTGGCGCCACATCTCCTGTACGCCGAGATCCGCGCCATCATCCTCATCGAATCTCTCCCGGCTGTGTGGCAGATGGAGGAGATGCTCTACGAGCTCGGACCCTACGCGGCTGGCTTAAACGCCGCTCGCTGGGACCTGAAGGCGAGCCTGCTCGAGTTCGTGATGAACGACGCCGAATCCGTCTGGCCGGACCGTTTCGGCGTCGACGTAAAGTCGACGCCCTTCATCTCAAACATCTTCCGGCGGCTCGTGGCGGTCTGCCTGAAACACGGCGCCGTGCCGATCGGCGGGATGGCGACCGCGCTGCCGAGCCGCGACGAAGAGGTTAACGAAGAGGCTGCGAGGGCGATCCGAGCCGACAAGGTATGGGAGGCGGAGAACGGGTTCCGGCGCGGCTGGACCGCCCACATCTACCACCAGAAGACGGCCGCCGACCCGTTCATCCAGCTTGACGCTACGGGCTGGCACCCCACCGTGAAGATGACGATCCCTGACAACTTCCCGGTGCAGATCGATACGCCGTCCGGTCCCGTCACGCAGGAGGGCACCCGCCGCAACGTGCGGACCATCGTCGAGTACGTCGAGGGCTGGCTCAACGGGCGCGGGGCGAAGGGTATCGACTCGCTGGACGGCCATCCCGGTGTGCACCCGGCGCTGATGGAGGACCTGGCGACGGCCCGCATCTCCGTGGCGCAGACTGCACAGCGCGTCGTCCACGGCGCCGTGTGCGAGGACACTGAGCGCAAGCACGATCTGGCGCTGGTCAAGGAGCTTACACGCGCCGAAGGCGCCGACATCATCGAACGGCTCGGCGATTCTGCCAACGACGTGACGCGGGCGCGGTACGGAGAGTCGGAGCAGATATCGCTCGGCTGGATCAAGCGATATACGGAGTTCGACTTCCGTTCGCTCGGCAGCTACACCCGTGACGAGTTGCACGCGATGGGGACCGGCCCGGACCCGTTCTAGGGCGTGACCTCGGCGCGTCTTGACGTTCAAAGCGCTCCGTCCGCGTATCTCGACCGCCGATATTCGGGCGTAAGTCCGCGGATATCGGCTCGCGTCCGCCATCGACATTCGATTGGTGCCGTCACGTATCCTGCTCCGTCCGGCGGCCCATGCGAGCAACGCCTCCTCCTCCCGACACTGGTGTGGGAAGGGGACAAATTGCGGCGCATTCTGATTTTCCCGAGGTTTCTGACGCTCTCAAGCGTGGCGCTTGTCGTCGTGGCTGCGTGCACATCGTCGGGGGTCGATCTTTCGTCTCCCGGGACGGCGACCACACGTCACGATCCGACCCCGACCGGGATCGCGTCCCGTACACCGGATTCCGCGCCCGTCCAGACCGCCACCGCGACACCCGGACGCAACACAGTTCCCGGACGTCAGGAACAGTCGCTGGTGGATCAGCCTCCGGCCGGCGTCGTAAGCGAGTTACCGGAGCGGGCCGAACCGGAGATGTCAGATGGGTCGTCGGCCGCACCGACTCCGCTGGCCTTGATTCAGGACGATCAGGACTCAGAGAAATATCGCCCCGAAAGCGCGCCGGGGTCTAACCCGTGGTCGTTCGTCTCCAGCCGTACCTGCGGCGACGGTCCGCTGCTGACGGCGTTGCCGATGGACCTGGGGAACGTCACCAACATCAATCCGCTCGGCAACCTCGGTCCTCCGGGCCACACCTTTCCGACCTCGCACATGTATTTCGGGGTCCAATCGATATGGATGGACAACGGAGAGGGGCCGTTCGGTGACGGGCAGGTGTTCCCGCCTCACCCGGTCTACGCCGTCGCCGACAGCCAGCTCACGTCGCTCGGCGTCTCCAGCGTGACATCGAGCTTGACCGGCACAGATGTCACGTACGACGAGTACACGATCGACATCGCCGTGTGCGAGAAATTGAAAGTCCGATACGGACACGTCGGGCCGGTCTCCGACACGATCCTTGCCGCGATCGCGGACCTCGAACCGTTCAACTGCAACAGCTACTCGACCGGCGATTTTGCGGTCGAGTCGTGTACCTACGCCCCCGGGCTTGAGCTGGCCGCGGGCGAGCAGATCGGCTTCAACAGCGGGCGAGCGGCTGCCCTGGACATCGGGGCGTACGAGACCAACACCCAGAACATCGAGTTCTTGCATCCGGAGTTGCATGGCGAAGAGGCGAAAGGCTCGGTCTGCGTCCTCGACCTTTACCCGGAAGATGAACGATCGGCGATGGCTGCGATGCTCGGCGACAACAACGGCCTGCGAACCGCTGAGCCGATCTGCGGAGTGCTCAACTACACCGTTCCGGGCACGCTCCAGGGCAACTGGTTCAGCGATATCGGACGGTTCTCGCAGGAGGACCGCAACATCGCTTTTGTCTACGACGAGGTCCTGCCGGACGTCCCGGTGATTTCGATCGGCTTCGTGCCCGGAATCCGGTCATTCGCCCATCGATTTGAGCCGATGGCGGAGGGCAGGGTCAATCGCTCCTTCGTGGATGTCGAAGCCGGAGCAGGCGCTTTCTGCTACGAGAACTTCCTCGACAATTTCAACAGGCCCGGCCCGGAGACCCATCTGCTCGTCGAAGTGCCGGATTCCAGACGGCTGTTGGTCCAGGCCATCGATGGTGTGGACTGCGGCGACGGCCCCTGGCAGATCGGACCCGACGCCACCGAGTTCGTGCGCTAGGCAGCGGCCCCGGTTCGACATCGCCGCGCTTGTGTATCATCGGCGACGATCTGCGCTTTCAATCGCCTGGTAATGATCGGTTTCGCGTAGTCCACGCACTGTAGTTCACCGGTCCGCCGCACCAACCGGTCTGCGCGGGTCACGGCGTCTGCGTTCCTCCCACCGGGGTCGCTGGTCTTGACCGGGAATCGTTATCGGAGGTTGCGATGACCACACAAGTGGACTCTCACCGTGTGCGTTCGGCGCTGGTTGAGCTTGCCAACATGGAAGCCTTGATCGAGCGGAAGGCCGTGGAACTCCAGCCGATCGTCGCCACTCACGCCGCCGCAACAGATCTTGTGGGCGATGTCCTGCAAACAGCGCGGGAGCACCTCGAGGCGGTCGACGAGCGCATCTCCCGGATGCCGGGCGGCACGAAACCTGACCCGGCCATCCCGATTCAGCGACCGCAAATATCGGCAGGTTTTGCCGGGTCCCATCCGGTCTCGTCCGGGCTGGGCACCGTCTACTCCTTGTTGAGCGAAGCGGTCATTCGATACACGATCATCCAGCCGATCTCAAACCGGTTCCGGGACAGCATGGTGGCGGAGAGTGAAGGGACCACGGCGCACCTAACGCGCGATCACGTTCAGGACTACATGGCTATCTCAGGACGAGTCACTGAAATAATTCACGATGTCGTCATCTGGGAACTGGACCGGGACGGCCTCGAATGCTACTGCGTGTGCCACGCCTGCGGCATGGGTCTATGCGTGTGTGCGATGGGAGCGCGCGTTGCGTTCGGGAAGGCCTGGACCGCGGCTTGCCCGCCCGCCGCGGAGCACGGCCTGCCGGTTAATCCGCCGCGCTCCACCAGCGCAGCAGCGGCGGCCGGTATCCGAGCCGGCGATACCGTTGTCGCGGTTGAGGGACTAAAGATCGACGCTACCTCGGTTCTCCAGGGGACGATCCGCGACCACGATCCCACGGCGATGATCAATTTCACCATCCGGCGAAACGGCCAGGAGATTTCGGTGATCGCAGAGCACCGGAACGATCTGGGCGACGAGCCCGATCCCAACGACGTGGACTGTGTACGCCCACCCGGACCGGAGTTTTTCACTGACCAGGCCCGACTCCTGCAAACGCGACTGCGGCGGGCGAACGGCAACGGAGATGCAGTCGGGTTGGCAAGCCTTACGGCACGTGAGCTGGAGGTCTTGAAGCACATAGCAGACGGCGCCAGCAACCCTGACATCGCCGAGGAGCTCGGAATTAGCCGCGCCACTGTGGCGCGACACGTTGCCAACATCCTGGAAAAACTCGGGGTCGCCAATCGCACCCAGGCGGCCAGCATTGCGGCCAGCGGCGGAGTCATGGCGAACCGGTAATCTCCCGGTCTCGACGAGTTCTGGTCCTGCTCCAGAGAAATGGTTCAGATGAACCATGTCCGTCCGCGTCCGCCGCTCCAGCATCGTCGTCATTCGGTACCCGTGAAGCGTTCACACGCCAACCCGGCCTGAGCCGCTTCGCATTCCGACGGGTTCGTATCGCCACAAACCGGGAGCAGCCAAATGACGTTCAAGAATCCTCAGTACCTGGTCGAAACAGACTGGCTGGCGAACCACATTGGAGATCCCGACCTGCGGGTCCTCGACTGTACGGTCTACATGCCGAACTACTTCGAGGAGAGCGCCGCCGAAAAAGTCGAGATCGTTAGCGGCCGCGAGCACTGGGACCAGGGTCATATCCCGGGCAGCGCATTCGCCGACATCGTTGGCGAACTGGTCGATCCCGACAACGACAGGTTCATGTTCCCGATACCAGACGCAGACCAGTTCTCGCGCGTCATGTCCCGTCTTGGGATCGGAGATGACTCCAGGGTTGTGCTTTACGACGACATGGTCAACGTGTTCGCCACACGTATGTGGTGGATGCTCCGGGCGTTCGGATTTGAAAACGCCGCGGTCCTCAACGGGGGCTGGGCCAAGTGGAACGCTGAGGGCCGGCCGGTTTCGACAGATCCGACTGTCCACGCGGCCTCACAGTTCGTCGCGCGCGCTCGCCCGGACCGGATCGCTACAAAAGATGAGGTCTCGGCCAGTATCGGCGCCGATACGAGCTGTCTCATCAACGCACTGGACCCGGACGAATACGAAGGTAAAGGCCCGAACCGGTACGGCAGGCAGGGCCACATCCCCGGAAGCGCAAACATGTCGTTCCTCAGCCTGCTCGACATGGATTCGAATACTTTCCTCGCCCCCGGCGAACTGCGGAAAGTATCCGAATCTGCGGGAGCGCTGAACGCGGAGCGGGTGATCGCGTACTGCGGGGGCGCGATCGCTGCCACCAGCGCGGCGTTCGTCCTCACGCTTCTCGGTGCGGAAAATGTCGCCGTGTACGACGGGTCGATGACCGAGTGGGCGGCCGATCCTTCGCTGCCCCTCGTGACCGGCCCGGCCCCGGCATAGCCGCACGCCGCGGCTACCCTTTCAGGGCGTCCAGGAACTCCTTACCGCCGGACATGATCCAGCCGTTCAGGCTCGTGTAAAAGAACTTCACGCCCTGGTCGCGGAACTTGCCGACGTTGTGCGCCCCCACCGTCGTGCCTGCGATCTTTCCGGCGGCGATGATCTTTGCGATCGACTCGTCGATGGTTCGCTGCACATCGGGGTGCTCGT
>JAQBUX010000349.1 GCA_027623795.1 Chloroflexota bacterium | reverse complement strand
CCCTTTCCTCGGAGAACGGCTTGAACGCGGGCAATGTACACCCAAGGCGGCGCGAGGGCGCGCCCGGCTCCAAGCGACGGCGGGGCCGGGGCCGGGTTCATGGGCCGCGCGTCCGGCCTGCCCGTTCCGCCCGGCGTCTCCAACGTCGGTACGGTTCACGCCCCGACCTTCTCGCGCCCACTAACGGTCGAGACGCTGGCGCAAAAGTTCCGCTTCCCGTTCAGCCGCGCTCTCAATAAACTCCCGGCGTGCGGCATCTAGGTCTCTCGCCTGAAATGTATCGGCCAAATCACGTTCAGTCACGGCATCAGTGCGCAGCTCGTATACCTGCCATGCGAGGATCGCGACTACAACGCCCAGTATCCCGACGATTACCTTCATGCCGGGAACCTACGATGTCGTTCATGTTGTGTCAAATCCCCAACTGCCAGCGAGACTAACACATCCCGGGCATCAGGTTATTTACGGAACGTGAATAGTTGGCCGCGACCACACAACGGCCGGTCTCGTTTTTACAGGCAACGCAGAATCTCCCAATTCACTGGGATGCGATTCCAGTCACCACATTGCCAACGGTGAGCTTCTTCGACGACCCGTGGAAAACACCCGCAAAAAATATTGACCTCGAAACCGTCTGATGGCGAACCTCAAAATCGACCCACGCCGCCCGGCATGCCGCGTGAAAGAGGCCGCCGTAGAAATCATCCGTACGCCGGGCGGTCCAGCGTCGCTGACGCGCCCGGGCGTAACTAATGCCGTAGCGCGTCGTTTTCGAGGTGCCATTTGCCGTAGTGGACGCGGCGGTACTCCGGCGACACCATCTCGGCGATCGATCGCGCGTCCGGGGCCAACGCGATTCCGTTCCGCACCAGCCCGTTTGTGTGGGGATAGGTTCCGGTAAGCAGGGACGAGCGGGAGGGCGTGTACACCGGCTGGGTCACATATGCGTTCTCAAACACAAACGAGTCCGAGGCGAGGGCGTTCATGTTCGGCGTCTCGATCCACTCGTCTCCGTAGCACGCCATCGTGTCCGCCCGTTGCTGGTCGGTGACGATCACGAGCACGTTTGGGCGATCGGGTGGCCGTTCCGGATTTTTCTGCAAGTTCAATTGGACTCGATCACTCCGTTCTGTGGTCTCGAAAGGGGATTCCCGAGCGTCGGTGCAACGCCCCCGCCTTTCGTGACGGCAAAGGATGGCATACGATTGCGCGATCCGCTCACGCTCGCAGCGGCGGCGTTCGTCGCACAAGACGCGTCGGAAATTAGTTCACAGCGAAATCACACTACAAGTCCCATCGCCAGTCAGGAACCGACAAACGTGACCACCCTCGCACAGGTACTCGCCCCCAACGCATCGACAGACAACGCTGTTGTAATCCCGGACGGCCCGACGCTCAGCTACGCCGCGCTTTCGGACGAGATCGAACGTGTTGCGGGGGTGCTTGCCGCGGCCGGGGTGGAAGCAGGACGGCCGGTGTCGATCGTTCTGGCCAACAACCTAGAGTTCCTCGTCGCGTTTCTTGCCGTCGCGCGGGCAGGGGCCATCGCCGCTCCCTTGAACTCCGCCTACACGGTGGACGAGT
Source organism: Chloroflexota bacterium (assembly GCA_027623795.1). Taxonomy (GTDB): domain Bacteria; phylum Chloroflexota; class Dehalococcoidia; order Lucifugimonadales; family Lucifugimonadaceae. Next base: position 1,083 of record JAQBUX010000349.1, on the reverse strand, counting down.
TCAAGTTCTTCATGGAAGACGCCGACGCCCAACTGGCGATTGTTCCGCCGGGTGAGCACGCTGGCCGTGAGGCGGCAGGGCTACTCGGTATCCCGACGGTCGATGGCTCTTCAACCGGCGCGCACGTCGTAATAGCGCGGGACGGCGGCGAGCTCACACTAACTCGAGACGTGGCGCCGCCGTCCCCCGAGGATGTCGCGCTGTTCCTGCACACATCGGGCACCACCAGCCGACCTAAGGGCGTGCCGCTCACTCACCGGAACCTCCTCACCTCACTTGGCAACATCAAGAACACATACGCCCTGACGCCGGACGACGTTGCGATGGTGGTGATGCCGCTCTTCCACGTCCACGGCCTGATCGGCGTGGCGCTCTCGACGCTGAACTCCGGCGGCTCAATCGTGGTGCCGTCAAGATTCTCGGCCAGCGCCTTCTGGAAGGACCAGGCAAGCACCGGCGCGACCTGGTACTCCGCCGTGCCGACTATCCACCAGATCCTCCTGATGCGGGCCGATGACGACAACGCTCCGCACGAGAGTTTCCGGTTGATCCGTTCGTGCAGCGCTGCGCTCGTGCCGACGGTGTTCCACCAACTTGAAGCACGTTTCGGCGCTCCGGTGCTCGAGGCGTACGGGATGACAGAGGCGGCGCACCAGATGTCGTCCAACCTGTTGCCGCCCGGTGATCGCGTGCCCGGTTCCGTCGGGATGGGGACCGGCGTCGAGATCAGCATCATGGACGAGGCCGGAAAGATGGTTGCGCTTGGCGACCGGGCGGAGGTCGTAATCAAGGGCGCTAACGTGACCCACGGTTACAACAACAACCCTGAAGCCAACGCAGAAGGTTTCACCGACGGCTGGTTCCGCACCGGCGACCAGGGAATGATGGATGCAGAAGGCCGGCTCACCCTCACCGGCCGTTTGAAGGAGCTGATCAACCGCGGCGGCGAGAAGATCTCTCCGCTTGAGGTGGATGCCCTGCTGCTCGATCACCCCTCGGTAGCCGAGGCGGTCTGCTTCGCGGTTGCCGACGTCAAGTATGGAGAGGTGGTCCAGGCGGCCGTAGTGCTGTCCGGCGACGCCA
>JAQBUX010000348.1 GCA_027623795.1 Chloroflexota bacterium | reverse complement strand
CAACTACGCGAGTCGAACCTTGTCGGGGCGTACAACATCTTCGAGTCTGCCCGAGAGGCCGGCGTGAAGCGGGTGATCTTCGCCTCGACGGGACAGGTGACCTGGAACTACGAGCAGGAAGACGATCTCGGAGAGGTCATCGGCGGGACTTACGAGGGCGACTCAAGCTCGTACGAACGGGTGAATCACACGCAGCCGGTCCGGCCTTCCGGCCTGTACGCCGCCACCAAAATCTGGGGCGAGGCGCTCGGCCGGTACTACTCGGACGTCCACGGCGTCTCTGCGCTCTGCATCAGGTTTAGCTCGGTCAACCGGGCCGACTCACCGCTCAGCCCGACAGGCAACATCAATCCGAACGACGTCGACATGCCCGGCAATCGGTCGTTCTCGCTGTGGACGAGCCGCCGCGACGCGGCACAGATCGTCCAACGCTGCCTCGATGCGCCGGAGGACCTGATGTTCGACATCTTCTACTCAGGCTCGGACAACCTGTGGGGCGTCAGGGACATCTCCCACGCGAGGGAGGTTCTCGGTTTCCATCCCGAGGACCGCGCTGAGGATTTCAGACCGCAATACGAGGGCGGTTAAGCGAAATCGTCAAAAATAACCATCTGACGACCCGGTTACGTCGCTGGTAACCTGCCTCCCGTCACCGAACCGCGCCGGGTTGACGCCTGCGCGACACCGATAAGGGGGGTCGGTCATGGAATGGAACTGGGGCGATCTGAACTACATCGCCATCGTGGTGGCGATCGTCGTCGGTCAGGTGTTCGGCGGCCTCTTGTTTTCGCCGGTCCTGCTGGGCAACGCCTGGATGAAGGCCATCGGCACCACGAAGGAAGAGATCATGGCCCGACCGGGACCGAAAGCGGTGCCGTTCGTCATCGCCATCGGCGCCGGGGTCATTGTCGCGCTAATAATTGCGCACATCCTGCAGCAGCTGAGTGACCCCGGAATCGGCGAAGGACTCCTGGTCGGCGGAGCGCTTGCCGCGGTTTTCGCAGGGATGGATGCCACGCATAAATCGTTTGCCGGCAATAACTTGAAACACTTCCTGATCGACAACATCCACACCGTGATCACGTTCTTGATATTCGGGGCGATCATCGGCGTCTGGGAGTAGTCGCGCCAGCCCGGGTTCTCGGGCGGTTCCGGCCCTCCGAGAACCTCAGGGCGGAGGAGTCGCCTTAGGGTGCGGGCGTCGCCTCCGGGTGCAGGCGTCTCACGCGGGACTGGCCCTTCGAGGGCCCCAGGGCGCGGAGCCATCTCGCGCAGACGCGACAGGCGGGCAGCGATGGAGCGATCGCTGCCCACCTGTTGGGAGTGGATCCCGAACCCCGGCGCGCACTTGCCAGGAAAGCCTGTCCGGGACCGTTAGATTGCGGTCTGAAGTCGAACCGGCTCCGGCAGGCGGTCGTCCTCGCGGTCGTCCTCGCGGTCGTCCCCGCGGCTGTCCTGTCGGCGTTCCCGCACGATCTCGTGATCATCTCGGTCTTCGCCTGAGTGTTGGATTCGATCGAGGATCTGTTGCCGTATCTCAGCGAGCCGCCCGGATAGCTTCTCGTGGAGCTCAGTCAATCGCTCGCGCAACCCTTCCGACAGATCACCAAGCTGCTCGCGAAGACGCTCCTCAAGTTGCGCGACCTGCGCGGCGAGACGTTTCTCTGCGTTCTCAAGTTGCTCGGTAACCTGTGCGTGCACTCGTTCAAAACGAGGCGTGCCGCGCGCCGCTTCTAGCTTTGCTCGGGCCTGCCCTTGAGCCTGTTCAAACTTCGCTTCCGCCTTGCCGAGATGCTGCTCGAAGTTGGATCGAGCGCTGCCCCGTTTCTTCTCAAATGTCGACAGCGCCTTTCCGCGGGCACCCTGGAACCGGGAGTGCGCCTTGTTGAACTTCTCTTGAACGAACCGGTCGAGCTTCTCAAGCTGCTCGACCGTCACCGATTGGCCCTCGTCTGGCATTACACGGTTAGCGGCCGTTGAAGTGCTGGTACCGGCCGGACCTATCGCTGCGACCGAGAACACGTACACCGAGCCGTTGACCAGCCCGTCCACGACCAGATGCCGTTCGTCGGCCTCGACTCTGTGCGTCCCGGACTCCGGAACGGACGTCACGACGTAAGAGTTGACGTCACCCGGGTCGCCGGTGCGCGGCGCCGCCCACGCGACCCCGGCCTCGCCGTCGCCGGGGATGGCGAACGCAGCCTCCGGGGATGCCGGCGCGGCGGGGTCGGAGACCGGCGGAAGTGTGTTTGGAAGAGTGCTCGGGCTTGAATCGTCTGCACGGGCCATCCAGTCGCCCCCGAGGCTGGTCGCAAGGGTCGCTATCGTCAACGCAACAACGCCCGTGATCAGCGGGCGTTTTGCCCGGCGTGTGAGTGATTGAATGCCCATCATGGCCTCCGAATCCAGCGTGTGCCCGGCGGTATGGCCCGCCGTCGTGTTTACTTGCTGGAGACGATGTTCGGACGGGCTGCGTTACGCGTGAGTTACCGGCGGAGCCGATTCGCTTGAGGCTGTAAAACCCGGGTTCAGAACGGGCTGAGAGGTGTCGCCCGATACGGCCGAAGCTCAGTGTGAGTTGAGGAATTCGGTCAGCAACCGGTTCGCCGTCTCCGGCTGGTCCCAGAAGCAGACGTGCCCGGCGTCTGGCAGCACCTGGAGATCGGCGTCCGGGATCAACGCT
>JAQBUX010000347.1 GCA_027623795.1 Chloroflexota bacterium | reverse complement strand
GAGGCCGAGTGGCCCGGCGACCTCCGCCTGGAAAAACTCCTCGAAGGGCTGGCCCGAGATCCTCTGAACCAGCTCGGCGACCAGGAATCCAAACGTGGCGCTGTGGTACTCGATCGCCGAGCCCGGCTCGAACTCGGCCGTGGCTGACTCCATCGCCGCAACGACCGTGGCCCAGTCCGCTTTGCCGGCGTTCTCCATCTCCGTGATCGCTATCGGCGTCGTCGGGACGCCAGCCTGGTGCGTCAGGACCTGCCTGACCGTCGTCGCCTCTTTGCCGTTGCTCGCGTAGCCGGACCAGATATCGCCAACGAGGTCGTCCCAGCCCACCTTGCCGCGATCTTTGAGCACCCACAGGCATGCAGCGGCAAGCGGTTTCCCGCATGACCAGACGCTAAACAGGGTGTCGGCTGAGACCTTCGAGCCGTCCCCGGAGTTGATCTCGCCGCCGGACAGGTCGAGCGCAAGCTCGCCGTCCTTGTACGCAGCGATGGCGCATGCGGGGTGAACCCCGAGCGCCAGGTGGTGCCAGAGGCGCGAGTCAACGGTATCAACAGCGCGCCTGCTCAGGGTGACCGCCAAATGAGTGTCCTTTCGATCGGTAGAAGCGTTCAGGGGATGGCCGATTATAAGTTCGCCGGGGCTTCGGCTCCGCTACCTGTCCCTGGAATGACTCCGGAGAATCAGGCCCGGGAATCAAACCGGAGACGCGTTGTCAGTCTCCGGCGACCGCCGGGCCGGTCGCCGTTTCGGACACGGAGGCAGCCGTACTTCGCTCTCCCCTCGTTCTCCGCTGCGCAAGCCCCGCGCCAAGCGCAACAAGCCCCGCACCCAGGAATAGCAGCCTTGTGAGCGGCTCGTCCAGGATCAACCAGGCCAGGATAATTCCGAAGATGGGCTGACTCAGGTTCAGTACGCCGACCTGGGACGGCAGGTATCGCTGGATGAGCCACAGGTTAGCCATGAAGCCAAATCCTGCGATAACTGGACCCTGATAAAGGATCGATATTGCCAGCTCTTTGTTCATCAACCACGGCTCTCCCTCAAATATCAGTCCGGCAGGGATGAACACCGCAGCGCCGAACGCCGCCTGAGCGAGTAGTAGCTTGCTCGGGTCGATCCGCCCGGCTTGCCTGGCATTGAATATCAGTCTTGCTCCCAGGAGAAATCCGCCGATGATCGAGAGGATGTCGCCGACGAACACCTCCCGGGAACCTTCACCTCCCAGACCGTCGAAAGAAATTACGACGACTCCGATGTAGGCGACCATGATCCCGGCAACCCGGGAAAGGGCGAGTCGATCTCCTGCTATGAAGAAGTGGGCCAGTACCGCCATCCAGATCGGATAGGTCACGGAAAGGACCGCGCCGTGTCCGGCCGTCGTGTACTTCAACCCCAGGTTCATGAAAACGAGTTGAACCGAGAACAAGATGCCGAGCGTGGCCAGTACACGAAGCTCACTGCGTCGGACCCGCAAATCCGCTCTCGTGTAGATAGCCCACACGAGAATTACTGCGGCTCCAGTGACGAACCGGTACCAGCCGAGACGTAGGGGTGGGGCGTGGTCCAGACCAGCCTTGATGGCGATCGAGTTGCCCGACCATAGCGCCGAGACAAACACGGCGAACGCGCCCGCCCTCGGAGTGATGCGGCGGTGCTCCGTGGGTGGCATTCGAGGGACGCTAGCACCGCACCGTCTGGCGGTCAACGCGGAGCGTGGTTGGGGCCGGTCTGTCGCCGGCGGCATGGGGAGGAAGTCCGGAGGCCATCTCAAATGCTCCCCCCTTAAAATCGCATCATTCCTAAATCGGAGCTCGTTGATCAGGCGTCGATGTGCATGGTCGGATTGCCGGCCTTCCGGGGAATTGACTGCGAAGATACGCTGGTGGGGCTGCCGGGGTCGGTGGGAATCCAGAAAACGCCCAATTCCGCGATAGTCGGGCCATTTCCGGAGTACCGGCGCGGCACACATCCTGTCCAGTTCCGCACGCGGGCTGGATTCCCGTTTGCACGGGAATGACGCGCAGCAGGAGAGGCCGGCCGGTCATTTAGAAATCATACGTCCAGGAGAGGAGTGAAATCCCTTCTCCCGCTGGGAGAAGAGCCTGCCCTGAGCGGAGTCGAATGGGTGAGGATGAGGGAGAGGATTCGCATTCGATCGCCGATGAGTAGCACGAAGCGTCGCTCACAGGCCGTTGGGGCCGGCGCCGAGGATCGCCGCGCCGACCCGGTCCGATCAACTCGCTCGAACCGTCTCCAGCCGCAGGTCCGAGGCGGTGCCGTCTGTCGGCGCCCACCCGGTCAAATCGGCCCGCAACCCGTACACCTCGTGTCGCCACACGATCGGTATGGCCCAGTACTCTTCGTACATCTCCCGATTGAGCTGCCGGAGCCGCCGGTCCCTTTCCGCCGGGTCCACAATTGCGCTCAACTCGTCGAACAGCCCGTCCCCGCGGTCCAGATCGTGGTAGGTCAGCAGACCGGCCGGGTCGGACGTCATGTAGCGTTTGATCCCGCCCAGAATATCGGGCCAGGTCTGATAGTTCACGCCGTGGAAAAGTGGCGCCGGACCCACATCCTCAAACTGCTGTGGGCGGGCAGAGTGCCGGCTCAGGATGTCGGTGTAAGAGGCGGCAACGACCTCGACATTCATTCCAATGCCGCGCAGATTTTCGGCGATCAAGTCGTTGATTTCGATCAACTCTGTC
>JAQBUX010000346.1 GCA_027623795.1 Chloroflexota bacterium | reverse complement strand
GAGTCGCCGACCGACACGGCGACAGACAACACGCGGCCCGGCATGACGGCGGTCATTGCGTTTGCTGAAGCGGAGGGGGAGGGCGCTGGGGCCGATGACGACGGTCCGGGAGTGGCCCGGGGTGCGGTTCGTGCCGGAGCGGCTTGCTGGCGGGCAGGCGGCTGGCCCCGCGTTGGCTTGCCGGGCACCTCGACGTCGTACTCGACTCCGTCCACATTTACGCTTATCGGGGAGGCGCTCACATCGCCCACCTCAACGTCGTGGACCTTGCCGTCCACCGTTATCCGGTACCGCCGTGGATTCATCGTACCGGCCTCCCGCGGTTGCTCATCATTCGGTTACGGCCGGCTGCGGCCCAACCGTCCGGGATGCCGGCCTGTGAATGGATGAGAGGATCGTGTCGGGTCCGTGTTTGTTCTTCTTCCGCGAGGGCCAGCGCGGCCGCAATTGCGGCGACAATTTCGCCCCTGTTCGTCGCCTCTCGCTGTTCGTCGGATGCGGGTGCGGTAACGGTCATTGCCGGAGCGCCTGGAATCGCCGAAGCCGTCTGACGTATCTGCATCGCGCGATCAAACAGGCCAAGCCCCTGAATCGCGAACATGAGCAACACGAGGACGCCGAAGACGACGCCCATGCCGATGCCGGTAACGAGTAGTCCGTCCTCGAACAACTCAGCGTTCGACGTGACCCGGCTCCTTCACAGAATCGATGAGGTGTTGATACCACTTCAGGCAGGCTCGGATCGCACACAAATACGGTCGATGCGGGCGGCGATGAATGTTATCAGGGCCGGAGGCCGCCATCTCATCTGGAACGCGGCTAGCTGAACTATCCCCCGGGGTTGACCTGGACGTTGTACTCGACGCCGTTCACATGGGCGGCGCCCGGAACGTGCTGCGCGTTCCCATCGATGTCGACCTCGTAATCGCGACCGCCGATGCGAAACCGGTACCTGCGCCGAGCGGGGTCACTGGTATCGGGAATCGGCATTTCGCGGGTCTCGATCTTCACATCACGTAGCGCAGCCATCCGAGCCCGTGCAAGCGACTGCGCCTCGGCCGCCGAGATGCGTTCAAATCGAACGGCGGTCCCCGGCGCCGCCTGCGCGACGAGGGCGAGATCAACGCTCGCGATAACGCCGATTTTGACGTAGCCTCCGGTCGTCTGACGGTCCGCCAACAGGATGATCGGCTGGCCGTCACCGGGAACCTGTATCGCCCCGGTCACGACGCCGTCCGAGATGATGTCGTGTGCGCCATCAATAGCCCGGATTACGGGGCCGTCCAGGCGGCACCCCATCCGGTCGCTTCGGTCGCTGACTATGTATACCGAGCCATAGAAGAGGGCGGTAGCTTCGGCGTCGAATCGGTCGTCCTGTGGGCCGGGCACCACGCGTGCCACAAGTTCCCCACCGTAGGCAGGCAGCAGTTCGTCGGGCACGCGCCTGCGTACTTCGACCGGATTTGTGACCGGGCCGATGGGCAGCTCATCGCCGGGCTCAAGCGCACGGCCGTCTATCCCGCCGAGGCGTGCGGCGACGTGGGTAGACCGAGACCCCAACACCTGAGGAGTGTCGATCCCGCCGGACATGTTTACGTAAGCCCGCAATCCTGATCCCGGACCAGCGGGTGAGTTCAGGGAAAGTCGGTCTCTGGCACCGGAGTTCATCGTTTCCCAGACCGGTACTGGCGAACCGTTCAGCGTCGCGTTGAGATCGGCGCCCGTTATTGCGAATATCGCGTTGCCGGTGAACTCAAATTCGGCGCCCCCGAGGGTGACCTCTACGGCGGCGGAGCGCTGGTCGTTGCCCGTAAGGAGGTTGCCGAGCCGGAGCGCATAACGGTCCGCTGCGCCCGAGACGGACACGCCGAACCGCTGGTACCCGGAGCGGCCCAGGTCTTGCACCGTAGAGAGCGGTCCCGGAGAAATCACCCTGAGCGCTGCGCCGGTCACTGGCCCTGTCCCTCGACCCGGACCCGATACGTTCCAGCGGCGACCTCTTCCGCGACACTTGCCGCCACCTCGGAGGAGACCGGAACGAATCTGATGAAGCTTCCGGGAATGAAGGGCACCGGCGGGTCCGCGTTCGGGTCGAACAGCGATACCGGCGTGCGTCCGATCAGCCGCCAGCCGCCGGGAGACGCGAGCGGGTATACCCCGGTTTGCGACTCTGCGATTCCCACAGATCCCGCCGGAACGCGCAGCCGTGGCGTCGTGAGGCGGGGGACAGCGATCCGTTCGTCCATCCCGCCCAGGTACGGGAATCCGGGGGCGAATCCCAGCATGTACACCCGGTAGTCGGTTCCTGAGTGGATGGCGACGACCTCGGCGGCCGTCAGCCCGGCGTGCGACGCCACGTCATCAAGGTCTTGCCCGTCTTCGCCGCCGTATGAGACGGGCAACTCGAATATTCGTCGCGGGCCCGGGTCGCTCGGGCCGTTCGTTTGCCGTCCTGCGGATCGAGATTTGGTAGCCAGCCGGTCGTTCACGAACGCGGTCATCTCGTCGACCGTCGATAGCTCAGCGTCGTACTGGACCAGCAACGAGCGATATGTCGGGACCAGCTCGACGACGGACGGGTTGCCCGCGGCTTCGATCGTCTCGGCGAGCGCATACACCCGGTCGTTGATGACGGGGTCGATGCGGTCGCCAAACTCGACGACGATCGCATCCTCGCCGCAAATAAGGATGCGCGGCGAGGCTGGCGGGG
>JAQBUX010000345.1 GCA_027623795.1 Chloroflexota bacterium | reverse complement strand
TGACATGGTGCGCGGGGTCGAGCGGATCGGCACCCCGGCCGTACTGAAGACCGCAACTTCGGGCTACGACGGCAAGGGACAAATCGTGCTGCGGTCTGCCGTGGACCTGCGCGAGGCCCATTCAAGCCTGCGCCCCCAAAGCGTGGGGCTGATCCTGGAGACGTTTGTACCGTTCGAGATGGAGATATCCGTCATCGCAGCCCGCGGACCGGACGGAGATGTTTCCTGTTTTCCGCCCTCGGAGAACCGGCACGTGAACGGAATCCTGGACGTGAGTATCGCCCCCGCGCGCATCCCGGATGCCGTGCGATCCGCCGCCGTGGAGCTGGCCTCGGGCATCGCAGACGCGCTGGACGTCGTCGGGTTGGTCGCCGTGGAGATGTTCGTGACGAAAGACGGGGCCTTGCTCGTGAACGAGATCGCGCCGCGCCCGCACAACTCTGGCCACTACACGCAGGACGCCTGCGCCACGTCGCAGTTCGAGCAGCTCGTGCGCGCGATCTGCGGGTTGCCGCTCGGCTCGACGGAGCTGTTGAGTCCGGTGACGATGGTGAACCTGCTGGGAGATGTGTGGGCGGCGGCTGGAGGCGCGCCTGACTGGGAAGCGGCGCTCGCGGTCAGGGGAAGCGTGCTGCACCTGTACGGCAAGTCAGAGGCGCGCATCGGGCGGAAGATGGCGCACATCAACGTCACGGCGCCGGACGTGGATACGGCGCTCAAGCGTGCTCTGGACGCACGGGAACGCGCGGCCGGACGCGGGTAGCAGCGGAGGGCCTCGAAGCCGAAACCGCGCTCTTGGGCCGCAACCCGTTCTTTGGGCTGAAATCCGTGCCCTGAGGCTCTCGAAGTCTGCGCTGAGCTTGTCGAATGCGGGCCGGAAAACGCGCCTGACTCGGGGACGGATGCGATCCATCCCCGTTCCCCTCACCCTCGCCCTCTCCCAACGGGAGAGGGGAGTGCGTTACCGGCCGCCCTACACACCCGTGTACTCGTGCTCCCATAGCTCATCGGCAAACGTGAACAGCGCCGGTAGGCCGCCCGTGTGGAGGATCACAACGGTGTCGTCCGAGGTGAAGTTGCCCTGCTTGATCTGGTCGACCACCGCTGCGGTAACGGTGCCGGTGTAGTTCGGGTCGACAAGGATCGCCTCGGTCTCGGCCATCAGATGGATGGCGTCGAGCCCCTCGCTGGTCGGGATGCCGTAGCCCTCGCCGATGTACTGGTCCAGGATCGTCATGTCGCCCGGCTCGAACCCAACCGCTAGCTTCGCCACGCGGACGGCGCCCGGGATGACGTTGTACAGGTACGAATCGATCGGCATGTCGTAGTTAACCATCACTCCGGTGATGTCCCAGTCCAGCCCGAGGTTCTTGGCCGTCAGTGCCAGCCCGCCTGTGGAGCGGCCCCCTACGCCGATGATCTTCACCTTGTGGATACCCATCTCTTCGAGCTGCCCCAGCAGTTCGAGCCCGCCCTGCAGGTATGCGAGCGTGCCGACGATGGTCGGAAACTCGTGGTCGACGCGTACGTAGGGTTTGTAGCCCTCAGCCTCCAGCTTCCGGCCAAGTTCGCGTGCGTACTCCTCCGCGTTCGCTTGTTCTGACTGTTCTTCGTCCAGCAGGTGAAGATCCGCCCCGAGGATCTTGTCGATCAGAAGGTTTCCCTGGACCTTGCGCCCGGCGGCGTAGCGCAGGACACAGGAGTACTTGATGCCGAACTTGTTGGAAGCCGCCGCCGTCATACGGGCATTGTTGGAGTGGTAGTCCATCATGTTGACGTAGGCGTCGTAGCCGTTCTCTACGAGGTGCGCCAGCTCAAACTCGTAGTGGCGCGCCTTGTTCCCGCCCATCGCGAGGCCGGTCGCATCGTCGCGCTTGATCAGGATGCGCGGCCCGCCGAGCCTCTCGCTCAGCCGATGCAACTCTTCAAGCGGGGTGGGCAGGTGGGCGATCCGGACGCGCGGGAGGGCCGCCAGATTGGCGCGGAAGGTGGCTCGGTCCATCGGGGGGTTGCTGTTTTTGAAGCTGGGCATGGCGGGTTGACCGTCCCCTGTCTCGATTATTTCGGGTATCGACGAATGCGCCGCGCTGCGGACGGCTTCGCACGGCGGAGATTAGCACGAGTCGATTGCCGGGACTGCGCCAGGAGGCTCTCACATACCGGAGTTCGAGCGTGACTTCCACGAGATCGCGCGTAAGCAGAATCGCAGTCATTCTGTGCCCAGGGCGAAGCATGACAAAAGGGCGTCGACATCGGTTCCTCCCCGTACCGGTATTCGACGGCAAGCGAGTCAAGAAAATGACACCCCCTTAGCTTTGCGTCGACCGGAACGAAACGGGCGTAGACTGAGGCAACGCGTAGGAACGGCAGGAGTTACCGGCTGGCGGATGTCAAGCAGTAGTCAGGAATCGGACCCCGGAGCGGAACCGAACAGCCAGGTCCGCTTCGCTATGTTCGAGTCGCTCCGTTACCGCGACTTCCGCCTGATCTGGTTGGGCCAGACGAGCCACGCGCTTGCGCTCTGGGCACAGATGATCGCCCTGCCGCTGTTGTCCTTGAGATCACGGACAACAGCGCCGCCCAACTGGGCGGGGTCATGGCCGGCCCGTACGCTACCGACGCTCGTCCTCGGCGTCTGGGCAGGTGTGGTGGTTGACTGGTTCAACCGCCGTTCGATCCTGATCGCAACAAAATGGGGATCGTTCCTGCTCGCCATCCTG
>JAQBUX010000344.1 GCA_027623795.1 Chloroflexota bacterium | reverse complement strand
GCGATCCAGGGCATGGTACGAATTGCCGCGGTCTACGTAGGCGTCCGGATAGCCCGGGCGCAGCCTGATCGCCGCGTCGTAGTCCGCGACCGCCTCCAGATGTTTCCCCTGTTCGGCGAAAGCCGAGCCGCGATGGTGATACATCCCCGCCGCAGGCGGCGAAATCTGAATGGCAGCGCTGAACTCCTGCTCTGCGCGATGCCAGTTCTCCTCATCAAAGAAGGTCACACCGCGTTTGTAATGCTCCAGCGCGCGCGGAGGGTCCAACCCGTGGCCGGGATTGCGCTGGTCAAACAGTCGTCGGATTCGGTCGAGCATATCTCTCAGCATAAGACAGCGGGTAGATATGCCGGGCGATTGAACCGAGTTAACAAAAAGCTAACAAAGTTGGGCGATCTTGTCCGTTGAATCCCGGTCCGTGCGGGCGTAGCGTCGCGATAACGAGAAACGTCCACCAGCCGCGCTCTTCCTGTCTGGAAGGGAGCGGCTGTCTGATTTTGGCCCGTGCGAACGGGCGCCCGCCTCAAAGCACCGAGAATAGATAGATAGATGACGCAGCGAGCGGCGCCCGCGCCGGTGAACGGCGCCGTAATCGGTCCGACGCGATTGTTTGGCGCAATCACGATGCCCGGCGCGCTAAAGATCGCCCCCTTTCGCAGCATCTGGGGCGCACTGCTTCTGATTCACCTCTCGCGGTGGGTAGAGATAACGGTGATCGGCTGGGTGATCGTAGAGGCGACGGGATCTCCGTTCCTGGTGTCGCTCGGAGTGTTCGTCAGACTCGCGCCATTCATAATCGCCGGTCCTGTCGGCGGAGCGCTGGCTGATCGCACAAATCAGGTGTGGTTCATCCGCGTGACCACTATGGGGCGTGTCGCCGTCGCCGTGCTACTTGCGTTTGCGCTGTTTACCCTCGGCTCTAATCTGTGGATCATTTACTCACTCACGGCGATCGGCGGCTTTTTCGCCAGCGCTGTGATACCTGCCCTGCGCGCCCTGTACTCCGGGGTGGTCCCGCAACGTGATTTGACCAGCGCACTTGGCTTCGAGGCGCTTGCGTTCACGATCTCGCTAATCATCGGGCCGCTGATCGCGGGGGCGTTGCTGCCCTTCGTCGATCCGGCCCTGATCTTTGTCGGGACCACGGTCGCTTACGCGCTCGCGGTTGCGGCCATGTTCATCGTGCCCTCGCGCATCGCGAACGCAGTCGATGATACGAGCGATGGACAACTCCAACGACCCGGCCTGTTCAAGTCGATAGGCGAGGGGTTCCAGGTCGCGCGGTCTCGGCCGGCGATCATCGCGGTGTTTGCCGTGATCGTCACCGCAGAAGGGTTTGCTTTCACCTACCTCCACCTGATTCCGATCTTCGCGACGGACATCCTGGGCGGCGGCCCCGGTACGCTTGGCGCGCTGTGGTCAGCACAAGGCGCGGGCGAACTCACTGGCTCCATGATTATTGTGGCCTGGCTTGGAAAGCGCATCGCTTCTCCGGGCAAAGCGTTAATCACCGCTGTCGCCCTGTCGATGTTGATCGGCATACCGCTCGGGTTGTCTTCGTCGCTTCCGCTCGCCATGTTCCTACTGTTTTCACTGGGTACATCGGCGTCCGTCTTTGGCGTCATGCAGTCAAACGTCATCCTCACATCGACCCCACCAAAACTGCGCGGCCGATTGATCGGAATCCAGACGATGTTCATCGGGGCTTTCCCTGTAAGTGCCATCATCGTCGGCGCAATCGCCAGCGTCTTCGGGCCGCACGTGGCCGTGGCCGGGATGTCGACGGTCGGACTGATCCTAATCATCGGCGTGGCGTTCAGATTCCCGCAGTTGCGGGAACGATTGGCCTCGGAAGAATAGCCAGGGCCGTGCGACAAGACAGCGACGCCAGGCCCTTGCGCGTTGCGCGCTTTCGCTCCACCGCTCAGAATTGAGCGACGCGCCACCTCAACGGGCGCCCAACCCATCTTCCCGGGAGCCTGACCATTGACCGCGCATTCCGACTCCTCTGAATCCGACGCCGTCCTCGATAAGGTCAACACCGGTTCGAGACCCTCGGACCTGAAGATCACCGACATGCGCATCGCCACGGTAGGCGACGATAACTGGCGTTGGCCGATCATCCGTCTGTATACAAATCAAGGCCTTGTCGGACTCGGCGAGGTCAGGGACGGGGCGAGCGCACGATACGCGTTGATGCTCAAGAGTCGTCTTCTCGGAGAGAACCCCACGGAGATCGACCGGCTCTTCCGCAAGATCAAGCAGTTCGGAGGCGACGCCAGGCTGGGCGGCGGCGTGTGCGGGGTCGAGATGGCCCTGATGGACCTGGCGGGCAAGGCGTACGGCGTTCCGGCCTACATGCTCGCCGGTGGCAAGTTCAGGGACAGCGTCAGGTGCTACGCAGACACCCCGGCGCTGCGCGACCCGAAGGCGATGGGCGAGGCGCTCAAGGGCCGGATGGAGCGCGGCTTCACCTACCTGAAGATGGACATCGGGACGTGGATCGCTGAAGGCGTGGAGGGCGGACTCAACTACCCGTCCGGCATGCTTGAGACCACCGACGTCTCGCACCCGCTGACCGGGATCCAGATCACGGATCGCGGCATCGAGGCGATGCAGGAGTATGTCGCCACGGTTCGGGGCATCATCGGTTACGAGATCCCGCTGGCCTCGGACCATTTCGGCCATATCGGACTCGAAAGTTGCATCAAAGTAGCCCGG
>JAQBUX010000029.1 GCA_027623795.1 Chloroflexota bacterium | reverse complement strand
CTGCGCGTTGCCGTAACGCGGCGCAACGTCGAAGTAGTTGATCCCGCGATCGATCGCCTCGCTTACGAGTCGCGAGGCGTCGTCAGGATCGGCGTCCTTGACGACGATGCCGCCAAACCCAACGATCGAGAGTGATTCACCGGTGTCGCCATATGGTCGTTTTTGCATTTTCCATACCTCTCCGGTACGTACAGCTGTCGATTAGCGAAATGAGTCCGAATTCGGGGGACCGACTACTTCGCGGGCAGCGACGACGCGAACTCGATGCCCAGCGCGACCCAGGTCTCAAGGTCGGCGTCTTCACTGAAGCCGTCGGTTGCGACGTACACCCAGCCCCGCATCGGCCTGCCCGTGAAGTCCATCGGCCGGGCGTGCGGCTGTCCGACAGCTTCGTCGTAAGCGTCGGGACCGACCCGTACGACTAGTTCATCGTTCAGGACGCCGCAGGACATGTTGCCATTCAACAGGAACGATATCCCGCCGAAAGAACGCTGCTCGGATATGCCGGCGTGACCGCTCAGCGTCTCCCTGACGCGCTCGGCTACCCTTTCGTCGTATGCCAACTCTTGTCCTCGATTATTGGGATTACTGGGATTCCTGGCGATTGTCGGTTCAGGGCTACTGGTCGCCAGATCCTGTACGTCAGCTTCACGCGAGTCCTCGGTAGACCTCAAGCCCCTGCCGGAACAGGTCGACTACCTCGGTTCGCTGTGCGTCGGTGTAGAACCGGCCCTTTGTCTTTACCCACGTCATCGACGCTTCGATGTCCCGGACGAACAGCTTCGCCGATTCCGCCTGTTTGTCCGGCTTTTTTCCGCCAGCGTCGATGTAAACCGCAGATGTGTGCGCCCAGAGCGCCTGTGCGAACGAGTCACGCTCCGTCGAGCCAAGGCGGGCTGCGATCCAACCATCGGCGTCAATCTTCACGTCGGACTCTAACGAGCCGCCGGTCGATTCGGAACCGCCCGGCGTCACGCGCTTGATGACCTCCCCGTTCTGGACGATCTCAACCGTTTCGACGGCGTAGTGCGAAGACCAGTCGACCTTCACATGGATCGTGCCGCCCGCGCTCGCCCGGACCGTAGCTCCCGGCGCCGCGCCATCGACAGACAGCGATATCGCAGGACCGTTCGTAATGAAGGTCTCTCCGCGCTTGATACCGGCAAGCCACTCGTCGTACGTGAATTCACCGCCGGTTTGCGAGTAGATGCGGTTTGCCGAGCAAACGAACCAGTCTGACCCGGTCGATGCCGGTAGCCTGAGGCCGCAGTTCAACATCCGGTACCACAGGTCGTACTCGACATCGTTCCAGTACGGGTCGAAGAGGTTGATCGCGTCCACCTTCCCGAGGGCGGTCGCGACCGGCGCTTCCATGCCCTGGCCGTTGTGACACCAGATCACAAGCCCGTCCTGGCTCCTGGCGTCGTCGCAGGCCCATGACAGCGGCGGGTAGTCGGGCTCGAACGTGTCGATCAGGGCACCGCGCGAGATCGGGTCCACGATGTTTCGGATGTTGAGGAACATCACGTGGCCGTAACCGCGCGACCAGCCGTCCTTGTCGTTGTGCCGGTTCTCCTCACCCACCTGCACATGGTGGTGGGTGTCCGTGTAGTCGTTCATCACGCCGATCGGGTACTTGTTGGTGGCGTAATTCAGGTCCCAGCGGCGCAGGATTGACACGGCCGTCATCCGCAGGTCCTCGACCCGGGAGTCGTAGCCGAGCCGTTCGTCCGGCTTCGTTTCCTTCTCGTCGTAGTGGATGTGGGTGTTGCCGGGATGCCAGCCGCGGTCCGGCAGGTCTGCCCAGCGTTCCAGCTCCACGTCGACCGTTACCGTGCCTCCGGCATCATCGACGTCGACGGTCTTTGTCCACGGCCGGTACTCGGTGCCTCTTTCGACGGTGATCCGGGTCTGGCCGCGCGGCACGTCAAGTGAAAAATCGCCGTTCGAGTAGAAGAAGGGCTCTCCGGTGCCTACCTTCCACATGGCTTCGACCGGAGCGAGCTGGTTCCCGTTTGGCGAGAGCACCTGGACGCGCGCCTGGACCGTTGCGCCTGTCGCCGGGTCGATGATCTTTCCGGTAAGTTTCGCCAAGTGCGACGCTCCTTATTCGGATTCTGGGTGCGATTTCTGGATATGGCCGCTCAAAGCGCCCACAGGATGTGATTATCACAGTTGCAGCTCGGCCTACGGTACCACCGTGTGCTGAGGCGCTCGAAGCGCCGCCCGTACGACCGCGTGCTGAGGTTCTCGAAGCACCTTCCGTTTCTCACCGCTTCTATCCGGAGGGTGCAAGATGTAGACAGCCGCCGACTTAACCACGGGGAGTGATATGCCTGAGTTTGTTGTCCCGGACGCCGATCCCATGGACGAGCTCCGTCGCTGGCTGTCGGAGGCCGCCGAGGCTGGCGTCTCTAACCCCGCTGCGATGGTTCTCGCGACCGTCGGACCCGGGGGAGCGCCGTCGGCACGCGCCGTCATGGTCAACACCCGCACCCCGGACGCCCTCACTTTTTTCTCGCACTACGAAAGTCCAAAGGGCCGGGACATCGCAGCAAACCCGATCGTCGACGGCGTGTTCCTGTGGACGCCACTTGAGCGACAGATACGCGTCAGCGGCGCGGTGGCAAAGGTGAGCGCCGATGAATCTGACGCCTACTGGGCGTCCCGGCCGCGGACCGGCCAGCTCGCGATCGCATCAACGCCGCAAAGCTCACTGGTAGCGGACCACGCGTCGTTGACCGCGCGGAAGGCCGCTTTCGAGACTCAGATCGGGGATGGCGAGATACCGCGCCCGGAGACATACGGCGGTTACAGGCTCACTCCGGCTTCGATCGAGTTCTGGCAGGGGCGACCCGAAGACCGGTTGCATCTGCGTGCGGTCTACCGGCGAGAATCGGACGGGCGATGGTCTTTCGGGTTCGTGGCCCCGTAATGAACCAGGAAGTCCGGCGGTCCGGGATTACAGTCCTGCGCCGCCGTCGACCGTAATCATCGAGCCGGTGATCATGGCCGCCTCGTCTGTGGCCGCAAACAGAAACGCCCGTGCGATGTCCTCGGCCGTCTGAAGTCGGCCAAGTGGCGTGTTGTTAAGCCTGCGCTCGTAGTTCGCCGGGTTGTCGATGCTTGTCTCCCACGAGTTAGGGCTGTGCGGGTTGTTCTCACGGATGAATGGAGTGTCGACGTGGCCCGGGGAGATGATGACGCAACGGATGTTGTCCTTCGCGTACGAAGCTGCGGCGGAACGCGTGAGCCCGACCATTCCCATCTTCTGCGCCGCGTAGCCTGGACTGCCGCCGCCGGGGCGGATGGACGCCAGGGAACCCATGTTCAGGATCACGCCGCCGCCCGCACGCCGCATCGAAGGCACGGCCGCCTTGATGCCGAGGAAGGACCCGGTCAACCCGATCTCGATGATGGTGCTCCACTGCTCCTCGGTCTGCTCGTCGAAACCGACGCGGAAGTTTGCTCCGGCGTTGTTGCAGAGCGTCGTGATATGACCGAGCGCTCGCTCGGTCGCTGCGACGGCGTCGGCCCATGCCGTGGCCGAACGGACGTCGAGCTCGAACGGGATGGCCTTCCCGCCGTTCGCCGTGATCCTGTCCGCAACGGCCTTCGCCGCATCCGGGCTAACGTCCGCCACGCAAACGGCAGCGCCCTCGGCTGCGAAAAGCGCCGCCTGTGCGCCGCCCATCGCGCCCCCGCCCCCGGTGATGAGGGCGACCTTGTCTTGTAGCCGTTCAGTCACGATTGAAATCCTGTTGTGTCATCCGGGTGCTTCGGTTTCGTGTATTCGCCCAATGCTGGCGTCATCTGAGCGCGATCGAGCCGTCAGGACGGCGCGCCGTCTCGCCGCTGCTGAATGTGCGTCCCAGCTTCTCCATCTCGTCGACCACGATGTCGATCCCAAGCCCCGGCTCCTCTGGGAGTTCGAAAAAGCCGTCCTTCACCTTCGCAAGGTTCGTCACGATCTTCTCCTTGAACGTACCGTGCTCCGGGTTGAACTCGTTCACGTCCCAGTTCGGCGTCGCGGCGGCGATGTGTACCAGCGCCATCGTCGTTATCGGCCCGAGGAAGTGATGGGGCGCCATGCGGATGTGGAACCCCTCGGCCAGTGCGGCGATCTTACGGACATGGGTAAATCCGCCTGCCAACCCGATGTCCGGCTTCAGGAACGCGACGCCGGGTTGCTGGCAGTACTCCCGGAACTCCCAGATCGTGTTGTTGCGCTCGCCGACCGCTAACGGCAGTCGAATCTGGCGGCCGACGTCGCCCATGCTCAGGACGCTGTCCGGTGCGATCGGGTCCTCGTAGAAGTAAGGCAGGTACTTCTCGATCTGCCCGGCGAATACGACGCTCTCGGACGGCGACATGTTGCGGTGAATCTCGACGCCGATGTCGAAGTCCCAACCGACCTCATCTCGAACCGCCTCGACGATAGCCGTGTTTTGGCGGATCAGTTCCGGGTACGGCTTCAGGCCCCAGTCCTTCGGGAAAGGCGTCATCTTGAGCGCTGTGTAGGCGTCCGCTTTTACGGCGCGTGCGGCTTTGGCGAAGCTCGCCGGGTCGTCCAGGGCGCCGAACGAGCCGAGCAGCGGGATGGCGCGCACGCGGTCGCGAAATTTGCCGCCCAACAGGTCCCAGACCGGCGCCTGCAGTCGCTTGCCGCGGATGTCCCATAACGCGACGTCGATGGCGGACATGGCGGCGGTCAGCGCCGGGCTGCGGAAGCTGTACTTTCGGTAGACGTAGTTCCAGATACGGTCAACATCCCGCGGGTCCGTGCCCCGCAGGTCGTCGGCGATACGGTGTGCGATCGCCTCGCTGGCCTCTGCGTAGCTCCAGAAGTTGCCCTCGCCGACGCCGTAGGTGCCGTCGTCGCAGGTGACCCGCACTGTGAGCCAGCGCTCCACGAGCCACGTTTCGATCTTCTCGATATTCAATGCATTGATATCCGTGTTGTGAGGGTTGGCTCCGCTGTCATCGCGTCCAATTCAAGGCCCGCTCCGGCGGGGGTGACGCTGGAAACGGCCCTCAATGATCTACTGTGCGCAAGTGGGCCCGGACTAGTTCGTCGCGACTTCCTCATCGTGTCGCCTGTGTCGTGCGAATGCTCCGTTGGCGATTTCCATGGAGATACGGGAAGGTGCGCACATCGGAGAGATCATCGGCCTCTTTGTTTTCCCGGCACGAATTCAGCCAATCGGTGCTGCGTGGTCAAGAGTTTGATTAGATTGCCGAAGTTGACTCCCCGTGCTCTGGAGAGCGTCATTCGGGGGCGCCGCCTCGGGGAACGTCCAACTCTAATTCCCACGACGAGTGTTCGTGCTCCTCCATTAGCCGGTCGTACTTCGGCCCCCAATCACTTGCTAGCAGCTGCTCAACGAACCTCTTGTTCGCTTCTTCCGATTCCAATGTCCTAATGTGGAACCACTCGGTGCGATCTTTGGATACCCATGAGCCTTCAAAAATCACATCTTCTTGGATGGTCTCGATCGCCGACATCAACCCCGGCATCTGGTCCAACCACTTGCTCATCGCGTCGGGCGACATCGTGTACTTGACCATCATTCGGTACATCTGGTGACTCCTTCGATACTCATCTGGCCCAATATTGCCGCGAGCCTAAGCTCGTCGCACGATTTTCATTGGAGATGAAACTCCAGTTCACGCCCGCAAAAATTCACGCCGGGCCAGGATGCGCTCCGTGAGCGGCCGCATCCCCAGCTCCCGGGTGATGGCCAGCGCCTGGTCTTGTAGCTCGATGGCTTTCTCGCGGTCGCCGATCCCTGAGGCACTCGAAGCATGCACTGAGCCTGTCGAATGTGGGTCGGTGGCAGCGCGGTCGAGAAGCATCTCGGCGTAATCGGAGCAGATCCACGCGAGTTCGGGACGGTATCCGGCACGGCAGAACTCCAGGGCGTCTTCGAAATGCTGAACCGCCAGATCCAGATCCCCAACGCTTTGAGCCAGTAATCCCGATACCCGATTGGTGCTCACGAATATGAACGCGCCTCCTCAGGATGGAGTTCTGGCCCGCGGTGGGGAGATGGGGAGGCGCGGATGACGGATGTCTTGCTGCGTCGGGGCCGTCGGTGAACACGGACGGCGAATCGAAACCGAGGCCGCGCTCGGCGCTTTCGAGGTAATGGGTTCCGTCCGGATTGTTCGGATCAAGCGCCAGAACGGCGCGGGCACACTCCCTGACGGTTATCCAATCGTTTACCGCCAACGCTTCGTCCGCTTCATCAAGCAGACTATCCACCCGCCTCTGCACCCGTTCGCTTGGCATAGTGCGGCATGATACAGCGGCAGAATTGGGCGGCGGTCGGGCAGGGTTTCATGAGACTGCTGCTGACAGGTCGTAACCGGCGACGTGGATGACTGCTGCCACTCTTTAGAGAGAACAAGTGATGAACGATTTACGGGCGAGACCCGCGACCCGATCTGACGGCATCGGGATCGGCGAGATCAGCTTCAGGAGTCACACGATCTCGTTCCGAGAGTTTGCCTCCGCGTCGTTCATAGATGAACAGGTTGAGTCAGAGCACATCGGTTGGTGGAGCCAGGTTCTCGCCGATACGACCAACGGCCACCAGATGTTCGTTACGGAACAGGCAGGTCAGATCGTCGGGTTCAGCATGGTGGGCCCACTGAATGACCGGTACGAGTTCGCAGCGGACGTTAGACCCCTGGGTGACGCCGGTTCGCTCGCGGTCCTCTACTCGATGCATGTCGACCCCGATCACACCGGCCACGGCGCGGGAAGATCGTTGATGCAGCCTTCGATCGAGCACATGAGAGCCGCCGGGTTCCGGATTGCGGTGCTGGACACGTACGAGGCCAATCACCGAGCGAGGCGCTTTTACGAGTCCGCCGGGTGGGAACTCGCCAACATAGTCGTTTCCGAAGAGGGAGAGT
Source organism: Chloroflexota bacterium (assembly GCA_027623795.1). Classification (GTDB taxonomy): domain Bacteria; phylum Chloroflexota; class Dehalococcoidia; order Lucifugimonadales; family Lucifugimonadaceae. Next base: position 10,739 of record JAQBUX010000029.1, on the reverse strand, counting down.
CTCTGGCGATCTACAGGATACAACTGGCCTGAGCATTGCCGTTAACGAGCACGACCTCCCGGTGAGGGGAGGCCGTGCTCGCAAGCGGGGAGGAGGAGTTGCTCAGGGCGGCGGGCTCACCGTGGGGCCGTAGCCCCGGGGGGTGTCGGTGGTCCCGCCGTCATTCCATTTGATGCGCGTTCTCAGTTGCGGATTCCGATGGCGTACTTGACGATTCCTTGAAGCGGTGAACGACGGGTGGTCTCGGCGAACGCCACGTGTGCGTTGTCATCCGCATCCAGCTTCAGCGATACGATCTGCCCCAGCTCATCGGCGGCCGCTTCGGCGATCGTTTCGGTGGTCCATGCGGAGCCGTCCGATACAGCGATCCTGACGTTGTCCAGATCTGAGTAGGCGATCACCGGGTTGCCCAGAGAGTCGAGTGCGATCGAGGTCGAGTTCCGGGCGAAATCCATACCGATCCGGACGTTCTCCAACGTGTCGATCTCCGAGATGATCCACGCGCTTTCGCCGGGACCACGCGTGGCGTACTTGACCAGCAGCGATGATCGGGTCGGCTGCGAGCCGTAGCTGACGTGGAACCGGCCGGAGTCGTCGATCAAGATCTGGGCGAACAGCCCCGTGTCGCCCGAATCGTCGATGGTCGACACGGTCCAGTTCCCGCTTGAGTCCCGGCTGGAAAGCGAAAGATCGTTTTCGGGCTGGTTGAAGAACGTGACGTGCGGATTGCCGTCCGGGTCGACAGCCACTGACGTGGCGAACTGGTAGGTTAATCTGCCGCTGCCGATGTCCTCAACGGTCCATGCACCGTCCGCACTGCGCACGTAGTACTCGACGCCGGCGCCGCCAAACTCTTGAGGGTCGATCCCGGTCATGTGAACGACGTTCTGGCCGTCGACGATGATGCGGTTGTCCCAGCCGTCGTGACCGGCGTCTGCTGCGATCTCGGTTTTCCAGACGCCGCCCTCAAGGAACGCGTGTACGGCGTCACCTTTTTCGGGATCAAACCCGGAGTCCTGGTGATCGTGGTATGCGATATGAGGGACGTCGTCGGGTCCGATCGCCAGGTCAAGGGGTCCGTAAAAGTAGTCCTCGACGATCGTGTCGATCTTCCACCCGTCGCCGGTGTTCGACGCCGCCTTCACGAATCCGGGAATCGCTTCCAACATGTACGCCACGTAAGGCGTGCCGTCGCTCGTCAGCGCGATCGCCGGTTTTGTGCCCTCGTCGACCGTCTGGACGCTCCAGTTGAAGGCGGCCCCCACCGTGGCGGGCGGCGTGGGGTTGTCGGCCCCGCCGTTGGGGGGCGCGACGGTCGGGATGGTGACCGGAGGCGTAGTGGCCGCGGGTGCGGCCGGGGCGGTCGTCGGTATCGGCGTGTTCGCGGCCGCGGGCTCGTCATCACCGCCGCAGGCCACTGCGAGCACCAACAGACCGGCGCTGGCGGCGACGGCGACGCGTCGATCGATCTTGATCACTGGAACAACCTCCCAGGAGTGCGAAAGGGGATTCGGGTTGCGCGGGCCGGAGTTGGCGGCGCGGGGCTATCCGAGCAACGAGACGTACCGTGCGTTCCAGTATTGAGATGCGAAACAGCCACGCCGGACGCAACGCCGGATTCATCTGGTGGAAATCCAGGCGTAGCGCGGGCAAGATGGCCGGGGCGACACGAGGCCGTTCGTCGGGGCTATCGGACTCGGTCCAAAGAGTGGCCGTGGAACAGTGACATGTAGGTGCGTATGGCATACGCCCACCTCTGTCCGCGAAGGCGCTTCCGTACATAGGGTGAGCGTTCGCATGCATCACGGGCATCACAGGTCCGCGGGCGTCATGGATTGCTGGCCAGGGCGTATTGCCATACGCCCCTACACAAATTTTGCGCGTATGCTGTTATCGACGATCGCAGTAAGAGTTATTCGGAGCCTCCAAATCCACCTGCCCGGGATCAAATCTAGAGTGAACGGAGATTGCCATTGGAGTACCGGACACTTGGCAAAACGGGTCTCAGCGTCAGCAGGCTGGGCGCCGGACTGTCCGAGATCGGACAGGAGCTTTCACTCGATGAGACCGAGCAGGCGGGTCAGGTCCTCAATACGGCGCTCGACAACGGGATCAATCTGCTCGACACGGCCTCGTGCTACGTGAACAGCGAAGAGTTTGTCGGGGCGACGGTCGCGCACCGCCGGGACGACTACGTCCTGGCGACGAAGGCCGGACACAGCAGGTCCGCCAGAGACGGCCGCGACCCGGCGCTCGACTGGACGTACGAGACGGTCGCCATGAGCGTGGATCGCTCGCTGGATCGGATGCGAACGGACCACATCGATATCGTGCAGTTGCACTCGTGTAACCGAGAGATTCTTGAGCGCGGGGACGTCGTCAGGGCGTTGCAGGACGCGCGGGACGCAGGAAAGACGCGGTTCATCGGGTACAGCGGTGACAACGACGAGGCGTTGTGGGCCGTGCGGAGCGGGTTGTTCGATACGCTTCAGACCAGCTTTAACCTGGTCGATCAGCGTGCCCGTCGGGAGCTGCTACCGGCCGCCGTGGAGCGGGGTATGGGTGTCCTCATCAAACGCCCGATGGCCAACGGGACCTGGGGCGCATCACCGGACCGGCCGAACGCCACGGGGCATTGGGGCAGGATGCTCCCACGCGCTCAGGCGATGGAGGCGCTCGGCCCGGTTCCGGACGCCCCCGAAGACCGCATCGAGCTGGCGTTCGGCTTCACGCTTTCGTACGACGCGGTCGACGTCGCGTTAACCGGAACCAAGAATCCGCGCCACATGGCCGCAAACCTGGAGTTATTCGAGCGCGGCATCTCGTTGGGCGCGAAATCGGTCGCCGAACTGGAACGCCGGTTTGACCAGCTCGACGACGGCTGGGTGCAGTTGGAGTAGTTTGGCTAGACCCGCGCTGGCTACGAGGTGGCGATTGCGCTTTCTCGTGAAGTCAGAAGCGCTCCCAGGTTTCGTACACGCCCGTTCAGCAACGCCGGCCCGATCGCGAACGCCGAAACCGCCAGCCCGCCGATCGCCACCGCCCACGACGCCCCGATCGAGGCCGCCAGCACGCCGGCGAACATCCCGCCCAGAGGCATGATGTTCCAGGTCATCCCGTAAAAGCCCATTACACGCCCGCGCATCTCGTTCGGCACCAGCATCTGGAGCGTGCTCATGATCGAGATCATGTACACGGACGAGAACAGGCCGAGGAAGAAGATCAGCGTTAGCGCGAGCGGGTACGAGCCGATGTACTCGGCCGTCAGCGCCCACGCCGCCACGGTGATCCCCGTCAGGACGGCCCCTCCGATCAGGATCATGCCCGTATTTGCCGACGACGCCCGCGTTCCGAGCCACAGCGTGACGATCAACGCTCCGACACCGCTCACGCTCATCAACACGCCCTGTCCGTCTGCGCCGACCTTCAGGATGTCGTCGGCGAACACCGGCATCAGGATTATGTAAGACAGCCCGAAGAAGCTGTTGAAGAAGGTCATCCCGATCAGGAAGGCGAAGATCGAGTTCGCCTTGATGAACTTGAGCCCCTCGACGATGTCGCCGAACGCGCTGGTCTTCCGGCTGGACGCCCCGGCCCGCGCCGCGTCCGGGACCTTCAGGAAAGCGACGACGACGGCAAATACGAACATGGTCGCCGACGCCAGTACGAAGGCGGCGCCGGTGTCGATGATGGCGATCAACACTCCGCCTATCGCCGGGGCGATGATCCGCGTCCCCTGCCAGATCGAGGAGTTCAGCGCCACGGCGCTCATCATGGCCTTGCGCTCGATCAGGTGCGGGTAGATCGACTGCCTTGCCGGCTGGTTGAAGGCGTTGATGGCCCCTGCGAACACAGCGATGGTCAGGACGTGCCACGGCTCAACGACATCGGTCAGCGTGATGATCGCCAGCAGTGCCACGAGCAAAGAGGCGACTACTTGCGTGACCACGATGAGACGTTGTTTGTCGAACCGGTCGGCCACGACCCCGCCGACAAGGTTCAGGGCGATGGCCGGCAGTGCGTTCGCAAGCCCGACGTACCCCAGGTAGACGGTCGAGTCCGTCAGCTCATGGATCAGCCAGAACTGGCCGAACATGGCGATCTGGAAGCCGCCGACGGCGGAAAGCATGCCAAACCAGTAGTTCCGGTACTCGCGGTAACGGAACGCCGGCGGCACGGTAAGCGTGAACGGCCCGATCTTTCGGCCCTGTTCAGTATCCTGAGCTTGCTGTGCGTTCGCCGTGTCCAGCGCCGATGCCTCCCTGACCGGGCTGTCAGTTCAGAACACCGGGCCGGTCGTCACGGATTCTACCGTTTCGTGGCGGGAGGCAAGGCCACAACGGGCTGGCCTACTTCTTCGGACCCTTGCCCTGGTTGTTGGATTTGCCGGCGTTGCCGGGACTGCTCGCTCTCTGACCCTGATTGCCGGTATTCCCGTCGGAGGTGTTCCCGAGACCGATAGCGCCGGCCCCCGGTCCCCGGCCATCGGAGCTTCCGGCAACATCTGGCCTATCGCCGCCGGTGGCGTTCCCGCGACCGGAGTTGCCAGAGCCCTCGCCGGAGTTCCCACCGATATCGGGGCGACTCCCCGCGCCGGCTCTGGAGGCGCCCGCGTTATCAACGCTATTCCCGGGCGGGGAGTTCCCGCGGCCTGCGTTTTCCGACTTGCCACGAGCCTTCGTGATGGCGCCGTTGACCAGCGCCCGGTCTTTGGCTGCGCTCGAATCCACCAGCTTTTCGAGGCGGTCCAGCCGTTTGTCGTTCACGTTGCCGCGTAGTTTGGACAAACCGTCTGCCAGCTTAGAATTGCCCTCGGCCGCTATGGCCAAGCGGTCGATCCGGTCGATGATGTCGTCCTCGGAGGCAGTATTCGTAATCGACTTCGTGCCGCCGCGGGCTCCCTGTTTGACGACAAATAGCAGATCGTCGCCGACCTCCCCCTTCAGTCCTGCCGCGCCCTCTACGTCCTCTTCGGTCCCGTCACCGCGGAGGATCTTGATGCGACCGTTGGACTTCTCTTTGAGCACACCGCGGACATGCGAACGTGTCGCCTTGCTCGGGATGACCTTGATTTTTAGCGCCTCAACCGTGCGGAACGATGGGTCTGGAGGTGTTGTCGGCGGGGTGCTTGTCGCCGTTCCGCCGCCGCCGGGCGTGCTCGTCCCCGCGGTGTCAAAGTCGCTGATCGAAATCGGTGTCGTCGTTGCCGCAACGGGAGACCTGTCCAACAAGATGCCGACGCGATCGCCGACCTGGATCACCTGATCGGGTTCACCTTCCGCCGGGGCCGGCCCCGGGAATGAGATATCGGCGTTAGTGATGCCGACCGTGACGTTCCCGAAATGGGTTTCCACCACGATCGACGAACCGTCGTTTGCCAGCACGTTGCCGGACAACCCGCGCCGGGTTAGCTGGCCTTTCGGTGCCGATTCGTCAGCAAATACGGTCGATACGGAGCCGGCGAGCACCACGCCGGTCAGGATCGCGGCCAGTGTCAAACCGACGGTGAGACCGGAGCGCGCCATGCGTGTGGGTAGAAAATTCATAGCAATAACCTCGGTCAGGAGCCTTGCGGCTCTCGGATGATGACGAGCACTTCGCTCAGCTCTTCGCCCGATGCGACGCTGGCCACGACTTCGACCACATTGACCCCATCTTCCAGGGGCACAGAGACGCTGAATCGCCCGTCGACGTCGAGTTCCACGACGGTGTCGTTCACGCTTATGAGCGCATCCAGAGAGGAGCGCCCGACTACTTCAAATTCTTGCGCCGTCGTCACCGCTTCCAATGACTCGGGGGCCTCGATGGACAGGAAAAACTCGCCGACAGGACTCTGCGTCGGCGTCGGCGCGTCCTCCGGCGTGGCGGTGGATGTCAAATCGAGCTCGTCGATGGGCGTAAGGGTCGGTTCGGGCGTCTGCCCGGTGCCCGAACCGAGTAGCGGCGCCGGCGCGTCGAGCGGTTCACCGGGTTCCGTGACGATCAACTTGACGACGGGCTTGAACAGGAACCCGCCGTTGCCTTGTTCGACCAGTGATCTGTCGAGATCGAAATCGATCGTAACGCCGGTCACTACGCCGGCGTCGATACGGAATCCGCCAACAAGTTTCAGCGTCCCGCCGGGCACGGTTGCCATGACGGATCGGTCCGGGGTGACGACCTCAACCTCATCGACCTCGAGTCTTATCTGCCCGTACTGTCCAGCCGAAAGCTCACTCTCGCCAAGGACCGCTTCGACGCCGTCCAGGGCCACGAGATCGAACGTTCTAGATTCCTCGACGACGGTGATCCACGACGAATCCTCGTCGGACGCGCCCTGAACGTTGACCTGTACAGAGCTGACCGTAACCAGGACAGCCGTGGCGTCGCCCGGCGCGTCGGTGACGCGCACCTGCAGGCTGCCCGTCGTTGTCTCATCGGGTGTCGTGGCGCCGGCTGTATTCGCGGTCGGGGAGGCGGTCGCCCGGGGCGTCGCCGTTGGTGCGGTGTTGGTCGGGTCGGCCCCGCCGCTGCTGCACGCTGCTGCGATCAGCGACAACGCCGTCAAGCCGACGAGGCCCGCGCTTCGCATGTGAACCAGTTGGAGTATCGACCTGAAGCCCATCGATGCTGCCCCGTCCATCGCCGTCTGACGACGCTCTTGATGAATCCGCGATCAATTCGGAGGTGAATGATCCGCGCCGCCACAATTACCCGTGAGTTACCGGAGGCGCGTAAATTTCCGCAGCCTGGATTTTCGGCTGGGACGACCACGATTGAATCGGGGACTGCTCGTATCCAGACGAGCCTTTGGGCTCGCGTTATCTGGCGCGATACACCAGTTCACCGCCTACGTAGGTGCGTTCGACCCGGACGTCGCGCACCGCCTGCGGATCAACGTCGCGCAGGTCGTCCGCCAGCAGCGCAAGGTCCGCCAGCTTGCCGGGCTCGATCGACCCCTTCAGGTGATCCTCGAAGCTGGCGTACGCGCCGTTGATCGTGTGCATCCGTATCGCCGTATCCAGTGTCACGGCGTGGTCGGCGCCGCAAACGTCCCCGTCCTGGGTCGTGCGTGTCATCGCCTGCGAAATGCCGAGGAGCGGCCGGTGGTCCGTTACCGGAGCATCGGAGCCTCCGGCCACGACGACGCCCCGGTCGATCAAGGTTCCGGCCGGAAACATCACGTCAACCCGGTGCCGGCCGTAGTTGGCGATGTAGCCGTCGCCAAACTCCCAGAAGAAGGCCGGTTGCATCGACGGAACGATTCCCTGCTCGACGACACGGTCCTGGAGATCGGGCGGCAAGATTCCGCAGTGGTCGATACGATGCCGCAGTCCGCTTCGAGGAAACTCCGCCTGCGCACGCTTCATGGCGTCGAGCGTCTGCTCGATAGCCCCGTCTCCGACGGCGTGAACGGTGCACTGCCAGCCAGCGCGATGTGCTCGACCGATCAGGTTGTCGAGGTCGTCCTGCTCCCAGTAGGCGATGCCGTGCGTCGAAGGGTCGGACGTGTACGGCTCACGGGTGGATGAGCTCGGTCCCGAAGACGATCCGTCAGTCATCACCTTGAACGCCCCGATACGGAGCCGCTCGTCGCCGAACCCGGTGTGCAAGCCGGAGTCCAGTATCGGTACGTGCGGATGGTCAAGGGCGTTGACCGTCACAAACGCGTACAACCGGACGTTCATCTCGCCGGACGCGACCATCTCCTGCGCCTGCTCCATGTACGCCCCGAACAGCCCGCCGGCGTCTTGAACGCTCGTACATCCGGCGCTGAGGTACAGACGATTCGCTTCGAGCAGATGCTCCCGGAGGTCGTTCGCCGGTGGCGGAGGCAGGGCGCGGAACGGGATGTTTGCGCGTTCGTACGCGACGCCGGTCAGATTTCCCGCGCCGTCACGGTCGTAACGGCCGCCGTCCGGGTCAGCGATGTCGTCCGCGATCCCGACCGCCTCCATCGCTTTCGAGTTGAAGGCGACGATGTGCCCACAGGTCCGCGTAAACAGCACCGGGTTATCTGGCGCGACGGCATCGAAATCGGCCCGGCTCGGATGCCGTTTCTCCGCCAGCCGGGACTGGTCGTAGCCGCGCCCGTAGATCCACGATCCCGCTGGCTGCGACTGAGCGCGCTCGCTCACAGCTGCTACAAGTGCGGCGATCGAGCCCATGCCGGGCGCCTTGCAATCGATCTGTCTCTGGACCGCGCCTAGCATCGCGAAATGGCCGTGACCCTCAATCATCCCCGGCAAAAGCGAGCGTCCACGCAACTCGACGCGCTCGGCATCGGGACCGGCCAGCTTCAGGATGTCCGCGTCCGACCCCACGGCGAGGATACGGCCGTCTGACACGGCCGCCGCCTCGGCGATCGTATTGTGCGGATCGACGGTGTGTACCGTGCCGCCGGTGAAAACGAGATCAGCCAGTTCGCCGGGCATAGAGACAACCGTTCCGCTATACGTCCAATGAGAGTTGAATACCGGATTCAGGATGTCCGGGTTCAACTTGGGCTCGCAACGTAGAAACGAATTTATTCTGGGTGCTTCGAAGCCTTTGCAACATCCTCGAGCGTTCTGTTGGGGTAACGGAATGCAGGTTAGTGGAGGCCATCAGCTTGCGTTGGCGTCCGTCCCACTTGAAGTATTGAGAGAATCCGTGCTGCTGCATGGCGCTCAATGTACTGTTTACCTTGCTCTCCAGCGCACTTTTGGCTTGAGGGCCCATGTGTGTCCATAGTGAACTTATCGATTGGGCGAGGTCTCGGCCGACGAAGATCATCACTCCCGCCTGCATTTCCGACAGAATCTCCGGAACGACCACTTCGGCGATCTCCCATAGTTCGGATTCGCCATCGCAACTTATGTACGAGGTAGGAACACGGCTCCAATCAATGACTAGCGGATCAAATACTGATTCTAGTTTCGGTTCGTTGAACGATTGGGACACACGTTCGAGTCCCTGCTCGGTTGTGACGATCAAAGGAAACTTGGAATTGGCTGCGTCGAGCGAGATCTGGAGTCGCAACTGGTTCTCATCAAGGCCCACAATCACAACATCGTGATTTGCTACGGCGTTCGAACTGATCACCGCATGACTGCGTAGATCGCCCGTCGCCACACGAGCGGACCGGTCGAGTTGGTCCCGACTTGCGTTGGCCCCGTTTTTCCACTCACACATCAGTGTGTGATTTATTTGCTCCGACCAAGTCATGAAATCAGGTTCCACGAGGTCTCGATCTTGGTTAACGAACTGCCACTCAATCAGGCCAGTGCTATATCCAAGTTTGTGAAGGTCGGTCGGAAGACCGCGATCGCCGTTACAGAGGCCGATCCACAGATTCGTCATGAGCAGGCTGAAATGCACTACCGATCGCTCCTTCCCCGGTCTCCAACGAAACCATAGCGTCTACGTGGTGTTGCAAATTCGTTAAAAGTCGCAATATCGTGTTGCCGCAACCGTTTTCAGGGACAAACACACGCATTGCGTCGCTGTAGATTTCAATGTCGACCCTATGGCCGACATGCATATCCACGCCGCGGATCCTGAAAGCGTTCTTGCCGAGCGGTGTTGGGACGCCCCAAACCCTGAAAGGGGGTGCGCCTCGACTAATGCTGACGGCCACTCTCTCTACATCAGGGAGCTGGTTTGAGAAGACGAACGTGGCCGGGCGACCTCGAGGGATTAATCCTTCGGAGACAGTGCTCATTCCCACCCGGAATGTGCTTTCGACGAATTCTAATGCTGAAGAGTAGCGACCGATCACTTCTGTTACCAGTGAAATGTGACTCTGGAACGACGTGCCACGCGTGGTGAACTTTCCGTTGAACTTCAGGTCGTCCACCGAAAACGAATCGGAGGCATCGCCATCGAGCCAATGTTTGATTTTCACTTTGGCGAGGGAAGTCTCATTCGGGAATGCTCCCGATCCCCGCAGTACTCTCAGAACCTCTGAAGCCTGGTTCCCCCAAAGCTGCATTTTGAGGAATGCGAGCGGTTCCTCAGGCGAATCGAGGCGTTGGTCGTCGTAGTAACTATCTCCGTACAGCCCACGTCGGTCGAAATCCAATCCGAGACCTCGGAACGAACCGAGTTTGGCCACTTCATTGAGGAGATTCGTCCAGAGCCAAATCCTGTCCAACCGGTGAGTGCGATCAACTGTTCGATCGACGGCTCGATCCGCGGCCGGGCTTTGGCTCACTGTGTGCATGATCCAAAAACGAGGATTCGAAACGTCGAAATAGGCCGAGACAGGTTTGTTTGTGTCGTCTACTGTGGCGGTTATTAGATCTGAGTCACCGGTTTCTTGAACTTTGACGCTCTTAGCCGTCGGGAACGCATCGCTACTCCATGCCTGTTCTATCAACTCAGCAGCACGACCATGTTCACCTGGCCCACGAAGATCGGATCAAGCACGTAAGTCTTGACCAAACTCGAGTCCCGTCCGAGCGATTGGTCGTCCGCAAGTGACGCATAAGTATTCGACATCCGTTCTTCGAGAAACTGAACAAGCTCTCTGCGGTTATTCAACAACAACAGATATTTCCGATCTCATTCCAGCCGCGTCAGCCCGTCGGGATAGTGATTTGTGGACACTTGTGCCAACAACCATTGAGCATGCGCCGGATTCATGGAATCAGGGTGATGGCTGGCAGATATCGACCACTTGGGCAACAGACTATATGCCGTCTCACTTTAAATCGCAGGCGCTTGCCAGCCGCCGGTGGCCTCTTCAATCACCGACGCCACCGCCAGCGCGACGTCTT
>JAQBUX010000028.1 GCA_027623795.1 Chloroflexota bacterium | reverse complement strand
TCCCTACCTTGAGGAGTTCCGCGTTCACTGGCTGGAGGACCCGATCCACCGTCACGACTTTGACGGTTACCGTCATCTCGTGGACGCGTTGCAGATCAACATCACGCACGGCGAGAACCTGTGGGACTGGCGTCTGTTCCTCGACGTGGTGAAGAAGAACGCCGTGGACATCGCAATGATCGATACCCACCACGTCGGCGGCCTGGACGGTTTCGTGAAGGCCGCCGCGGTCTGCGATGCGGCCCACCGTCCGGTGGTCACGCACCTGTCGCCAGAGGTCGCAGTTCATCTCGGAGCGTCCGTCCCCAACTGCAACCTCGTTGAGTACATGGACTGGTCGTTCGGGTTATTTGAGGAAAAAATGGAGATCAACGCAGAAGGCGAGTTGATCGTCCCACAGGTTCCGGGATTCGGCGTGACGTTGAATCAGGACCTGGTCAAGCGGGGCATCAAGGACTAGACAGCGGGACACTCAAACCTGGATTTCGGTGACAAAATCCGGTTCGGGATAGTCGGTCAAGCGAATTGCGGTGATGGCGCTGAAGCCGTCCAGCATCGCTCTAGCGACCCGGTGCATTCCATCGATCACGTAGCCGTCATGCGACAACAGGATTGGGTCCGAAACGTCGGCGGCAGCGGTCCGACAAGCGTGTTCAACCACGGCTCGGCACGTCGGTAGATATTCGTCGTCGAACCAGTACACAGAGTCGAATTCGAATATCTCGGACAATTTGATTTTGGCGGGTTCGACGCCGCGGGCGTTGGCTCTGAGTCGATGGACGTCCCACGAGAGTCGGCGTCCACCGATGCTTCCGTTGTGATACTCGATCGACATTGAGCTGCTTTCGGCGGTTCCGTTGTCGTTGGCGTGAGACCGAACGATACAGCGGTATGACCGAACCAAGCGCTGCCAGTCACCGAGGTAGGCGCCGCACGCCGCACCGCATAGCCGGGGCGCCACCGCGGGCCGCCCGGTACAGATCCCTCCACTTCGGGTCGGGATGACGGGCCTGAGCCTGCCGGGATAACAGTCCCGAATCGGTCGCGGTGGAAGGCAATGGGTAGGTCGAGATGTCGGGCGTGCCCAATCACAGCGCCCTTACGGGAACCGTCGAGATCCTCACGCCGATTTCGCTCCCTACGGCTTGCGGTCGCTTCCCTGACCAGCCATCCTGCGCATCGTCGGAACCGGCCGCAACAATCCACAGTCAGAAAGCAGGACCATCGATGAAGATCACGGACGTCAAAACCTGGGCCGTGGCAAACCCTCCTCCGCACTTCGGCGGGCCGTTCTGGGTCTTCGTAAAACTCACGACTGACAACGGCATCGTCGGCTACGGAGAGGCGTACGGCGTGCCCTTCGCTCCGAGCAAAGTGTGTGGCTTGATCGAGGACGTCGCAGAGCGATACCTGATCGGCCAAAGTCCGTTCGAGATCGAGACCATGTGGCGCTCCATCTACGGAAGCGGCTTCAACCAGCACCCTGAGTTCACCGTCGGCGGCATCCTGAGCGCGCTGGAGATCGCAAGCTGGGACATCGTCGGGAAGGCACTTGACCAGCCGGTGTACAACCTTCTCGGAGGCAAGTTCAACCAGCGGCTCCGGTCCTACACATACCTCTACCCGGACAGCAACGACGCCAACTCGATGGCGGTCACCAACATCCACGGCGACCCTGACATCGCGCCGAAGCGGGCCGAGCACTACATGAAGATGGGATTCACGGCGGTCGGTTACGACCCGGTGATGCCGATGGGCGACCCGCGGCAGCTTTCGCTCGAAGAATTAAGTAACGCCGAGCTCGTGACGAAAAACATCCGTGAGGCCGTCGGAGACAAGGTCGACCTGCTGATCAAGACGCACGGCCAGATGGTTACCTCAAGCGCAATCCGGCTGGCCAAACGGCTCGAGAAGTACGATCCCCTCTGGTTTGAGGAACCCGTGCCGCCGGAGAACCGGGACGAGATGGCGCGCGTCGCCCGGATGACGACGATCCCCGTCGCCACGGGTGAGAGGCTGGTCACGAAGTACGACTTCTGGGACCTGCTTTCCAAGCAGGGCGCAGCAATTCTCCAGCCTGCGCTGGCCCGGGTCGGCGGGATCCTTGAGGCGAAGAAGATCGCCGGGATGGCGGAGGCGAGCTATGTCCAGATGGCGCCGCATCTGTACACAGGCCCGATCGAGGCCGCGGCAAACATCCAGGTGGCCACTTGCAGTCCGAACTTCCTTATTCAGGAGAGTATCCAGAACTTTACGGGCTTCTACGCCGACATCCTGAAGAAGCCGATCCAGTGGGAAGACGGCTACATCATCCCGCCAACCGATCCGGGAATCGGTTACGAGCTGGATGAGGCCGTCGTCGAGGCGAACCTGTACACCAGCACCGATGTGTTCCCTCCGATGGGACCGCGGGACTAGCGGTACGGCATTCGAGCGTCCGGCAGCCTCACGCCTGTCGGGCGCTCTTTTTTGTGTCAGGCCAACTTTTTTTAGGGAGGTAAATGATGGCCGAAAGATTCGAAGGCAAAGTGGCGCTTGTGACCGGTGCCAGTTCGGGCATAGGCAAGGCGACCGCTATTGCTTTCGGGCGAGAGGGCGCCAGTGTTGTGGTCGCGGCGCGACGGGAAGAAGAGAGTCTTCAGACTGTGGCCGAGATCGAGGCGGCCGGGGGCGAGGCGATCTTCGTGCGTACAGATGTATCTGACGCCTCAAATGTCAAGAACCCGGTGAGCAAGACGGTCTCGACATATGGGCGTCTGGACTGCGCGTTCAACAACGCCGGCGTCGGTTCGCCCTCGGGTATCAAGCGACTCCACGAGTACGACGAAGAGGACTGGGACTTCATCACGGGCATCAACGAGAAAGGCGTGTGGCTGTGCATGAAGTACCAGATCGCCCAGATGCTTGAGCAAAACCCGGCCGGTGACGCGGGATCACGTGGCGTGATAGTGAACGATTCGTCCGTGGCTGGCCTGCGCGCCGGCCCGACGTCGCTATATACGGCCGTCAAGCACAGCGTAGTTGGCCTAACCCGGAGGGCCGCTGTCGAATACGGGCGTGACGGGATACGCGTGAATGCGATCTGTCCCGGCGTAATAGAAACGGACATGGTCTCACGCGCCGTAGCACAGTCTGCAGAGATCGCAGAGCGATTCGCTTCGGCCGGTCACATGGGTCGTTGGGGACAGCCGGGCGAAATAGCGAGCGCCGTATTGTTCATGTGTTCTGACGAAGCGTCGTTCATGACGGGACAGGCGATGGCGGTGGACGGCGGCATCACCGCCTGACGGAGGCCGACGCCCAACGGCATTGACCCTCCGGTGTTGTTGGACGGGGTCGGGGAGAAAGAGAATGCGACGGAGCGCGGGCCGGGAGGTCCTTCGCTGCGCTCAGGATGACAACAAGCGATGGAACGGTGACAGAGTGAGCGCGATTCGGTCGTTTCGACTTCAGACGGAAGCGCGGGTCAGAATGCCTCGGGGCGCGTCGTCAGTCAGCGCCGCCACCGGGGTTCCTCAGTGCTCCCGGTGGGTCAACGGTTCGCAGGTCATGCCTCGTCCGCATCCGGTTATCGATCCTCATGGAGTCGGCGCGTCTGAGGATCGGGAACGACAGCGCGGCTACGAACATTACGGCGAGTCCCATGATCGACGTGATCAGCACCGCGGTGCGCGGATCGTAAATGCCGGCCATGATGCCGATGTTGAGCTGGCCCAACGGCCCGGCTCCGATGAATACGGCGACCGTCCCCATCACCCGTCCACGCATCTCGGGCGACGCCGCCGACACCATGATCGTGCTCTGCATGGTGCCAAAAGCGGACATTCCGAATCCTCCGATGAACACGATCGCAAAGCTGACCCAGTACCACTCGGACCGCGAGAACAGCAGGATTCCGACGAGGAACAACAGCGAACCGTACAGATAGATGCGTGTGTAGTGGCGCGGGAGCGCGAACGACGCTATCAACGTCGCGCCGAACACCGAACCGAGTCCTTCTACCGAGTTGAGCAGCCCGACCAGAACGTCGCCCACGCCGAGGGTCTCGCGGGCGATGATCGGCTGCTGGCTCATGTACGGAAATGCGAACACGTTCATCAGCATGGTCACGATCAGCGTCCCCACCATGAGCCTGCTGGCGCGGATGTATTTAGCGCCCTCCGCCAACTCGGCGATCACGCCCCGGTGTGTGCCGTCAGACTGCGGTCGCGCGTAGCGCAGGGTCGTCGCTATCAGCGCGGCCGATAGGAAAAGGACGATGCCCGTCACGTACGCGCCTTCAGGCCCGATGGTCGCCATGAAAACCCCGCCTGTGAACGGGCCGACGATCCTGCTGAAGGCGTTCGTGGCGGAGTCCAGGCTCATCGCCTTACCAAGACGTTCCGGGTGTACCAGCTCGCCGATCAAGGTCCGGCGCACCGGGAACTCGGATGCCCACACGATGCCGGACAGGAAGGTCGCCACGGCCAGGTGCCAGTACTCCAGCACGTCCATGATCAACAACGACGCCATGACGGCGGCGATGACCGCCTGTATTACGAGACCGCCCACGAGGAAGTACTTGCGATTGGCGCGGTCTGCGATGACCCCGAGGCCGAGGCCGAGAAGCATCGGCGCCATGCGGAAGAAGAATGTCAGGGACACCAGGAACGGTGAACCGGTCAGATCAAGGGCGACAAGAGCCAGCACGAGCGTGTCGAGCCAGCGCATCGTTCCGCCGAACGCGCCGATCGCCCAGAGACGCCTGAACTCGGGGTTCTGCAATATCGGCGTCGAGCTTCCAGCGACGTGCAGATGCGTCGGACCGGACCCCGCCGGGGAGACCTGACCTGTCGGACCGCCTGCGTTTATGGCCGCGCCTCCGACGATGCCTTTGCGCCTGCTATTCCGCAAGGGGGGCGTTCTGCGTGGTTCCGGGCGCGCTTAACGCCCACACGCGTTTTTGTACACCGATGCTCATCGGAGGGCGCCTGGGTTGAAAAGCGATTCGTCCTCATCAAGCCGGACTGACTTCTACCGATACGCCGTCTGCCCACATGCCCCGTCGGTCGCCACGTGCCGCATTCTCGGCGGAAAGTAGCGCCTGGTTGTAACGAATGTTTGAGCGGTCAGGAAGGTATCGTGCCAGGCCGTTGTTGACCAGCACGGCGTTCACCATCGTGTTGTTGACATACACATAGCGGAGCAGCCGGCCATCGGCATCTTTGTCCTGGTTATCGCGCTCGAGGATCACCGCCTCACCCTCCACCCAGCTCTGGTTTACGAGCCGGGACGACCGATACAGCGACTCCCCGGGGACGCCGACCGCTATCCCGATATAGCGGACGGTCTCTGAATGACCGTTGATATCGACCACGATCGTGTTGCCGTCCACGACCTGCTGGACCCGTCCGGACTCGAAAAGGTTCTGGGTCGCTGGACCGCCTCGCGAGAACGCTAACGGCCCGACCAGCGAGATCAACAGCCCGAGCGCGGCGAATATGAGCAGCACTGCCCCGGCGCTCTTCAGCCACTGGCCGGTGAATCGGCTCTGGTACTCGTCACTCTGGGAGCGCGCTATGTCGTCCGGCGACGGCCCCGGGTATTCGAAGTTTTCCCATTGCCCGTCGTCGAACTCGTCGAAGGGTTGGCCATCGTCGAAAGCCAATTCGAGATATTCAGGGGACTCTTCCCCGAGATCTTCTTGCGACTCTTCAGGTTCGGTTGGTCCGTCGTTTCGATAAACCATTGGGATCATCGGGTCGCGTTGCCCGATCGGCGTGCCTCCACTGCGCCCCATTGTCTGCCCGATCACGGCCGGATGGAAAGCGGGCGACCAATACCTGAATACGAGATCAGGCGACGAATCGACCGCCGCCGGGTGTCCTGCGGACGGCATAACGGATGTTTAGCAGGTTCGATGCGCGGGGCACGGACAAGATCGCACCTACCCTGAGCTACGGACCGGGAATTCCCGACCGGAGACCGGTTATTCTCGCGACATGGCATCCATGAGCGGCATACCCGAGTTGATTCGCTGCGGCTCGGTCTCGCTGAGACCCATAACACTTGCCGACCGGCCGCATGTTTACCGGTGGTTGAACGATCCCGCCGTCATGCCCTACTGGTCAGGACTGGACCAACCGGTCTGCGATGCCGACTCACTCGCCTGGGTAGAGCGGTTTCTTAGCTCCGACGGCTCTCTTCGCTGCTTCATCATCGAGTCGCCGCAGCGTCCGGTGGGCTTTATCGAGCTGTCCCGGCAGCCGGGCGACCACAACTACGGTCATCTGGCCGAGATCGATATCTGCATCGGGGAACCATCGGAATGGGAGCGCGGTTACGGGAGCTCAGCGTTGATCGCGTTACTCCGCTGGCTGTTCACGGAAACGGACATCGAGCGCGCCTTCCTCCAGCCTCGCGTCTCAAACGAACGCGCGATTCACGTCTACGAGAAGGTTGGATTTCGCAAAGAGGGCGTCCTGCGGCGTGCCGAGTTTATGGACGGCGAGTACCACGACGCCGTAATGATGGCCGCCCTCAGGGACGAGTGGCTGGCAGAGTTTGGCGGCGCGAAGGAGGGATGACTGCGTGACGACGCCCACACTCTGAGAGGATTGGGCTGCGACGCCTCGGCGATACGCCCCGCGCCCTGAGGCTCTCAAAGGGCGGCCCTGAAGGGCGGAGCAAGCCCCGCCCCTACCCGAAATGCGAACGCGGATCGCCCTTAACGTCCCCGATGGCGAACTCCTCCCAAACCCGCCGCGTTGACTGAGTGTCACGTCGAACGTAACATTTCGGGTTAGGTCCACGCTGCGGTCACGCTCGCCTCGAAATACCGAGAGCGCAATCGCAGCCGGTGAATCAGCGGGCTTTGAGGAAAGTTGCTGCTGTCACTCCCGGCAAGGACCGCCCGGGCCCGGTGACAGTTGCAGATTACGCACCGGAGGGTTGACCGGGTGGCATACACCTCTTCACTTCACTGCCGCGAATGCGGCAACGAGTATCCGATAGCACCGAGTCACGTCTGTGAATGGTGTTTCGGGCCTCTTGAAGTCACTTACGATTACGACGCTATCTCGCGCTCGATCAGCCGCGAGAAGATCAAAGACGGCCCGCTCTCGATGTGGAGGTACGCAGACCTCCTTCCCGTGAGCGCGGATAACGCCGTCGATATCGGCACGGGGATGACTCCGCTCCTGAAGGCGGACAACCTTGGCCGCGAGCTCGGCATCGACCAGTTGTGGATCAAGAACGACGCCGTCAATCCGACCTACTCGTTCAAGGATCGCGTCGTCTCCGTCGCCGTGACTAAAGCGCTCGAGTTCGGGTTCGACACACTTGCCTGCGCCTCGACGGGAAACTTGGCCGGCGCGGTCGCGGCACACGGGGCGAAGGCCAACATGCGCACGCTCGTGTTCATCCCGAGCGACCTCGAAGCCGGAAAGGTGATCGGCGCAGCGATCTACGGGCCGACCGTCGTCGCCGTGGACGGCAACTACGACGACGTGAACCGTCTCTGTAGTGAACTCGCCGACGCAAACGAAAGCTGGGCCTTCGTCAACATCAACATGCGGCCTTACTACTCCGAGGGATCAAAGACCCTCGGGTATGAGGTGGCCGAACAGCTCGGCTGGAAAGCGCCCGATCACGCCGTCGTGCCGATCGCCTCCGGCTCCCTGTTCACCAAGATATGGAAGGGCATGAACGAGTTCGCCAGCCTCGGGCTCATTGACGATGTGCGCACAAAGATGCACGGCGCCCAGGCAGACGGCTGCTCTCCGGTGGCGCAAGCCTTCGCCGACAATCAACTTCACGTCAAACCCGTGGTGCCAAACACGATCGCGAAGTCGCTCGCCATCGGCAACCCGGCGGACGCCTACTACACGCTCAAGATCACCCGGGAGGCCGAGGGTTCGACCGTCGGATCGACCCCCGACCCGGAGATCATCGAGGGCATCAAGCTGCTGGCTCAAACGGAGGGCATCTTCACCGAAACGGCCGGCGGCGTCGTGATCTCGAACCTGAAAAAGCTTGCCCGGGCGGGCCGCTTCCAGAAGGGTGAATCCGTGGTCGCTTTCATAACCGGAAACGGTCTGAAGACGATCGAGGCGGTGGCGCAGGAGGCCCACCCGATCAACATCAAGGCGACGGTGTCGTCCTTCGAGGAGTTCGTCCAGTTGGAATCCCGAGTTGGCACAAAGGCCGCATCGTCTTAGGATTCCATTGTCGGAGGTTCCGGCGGCAAGGCGCGGCCAGATAAACCGGCGGGGAGTTTGCACACAAGTGGCAGTCAGAAGGGTCCGGTTGACGTTCGAGGGTGATCTGATTACAGATCCGGTCATCTATCAGCTCGGCAAGGACTTCAACATCGTCACCAACATCCGCCGTGCTGAGGTTCACGCCGACGTCGGGTGGGTGGTTCTCGAGCTCGACGGGGCGGAGGCCGAGATAGACATGGCGCTCGCCTGGGCGGCGGGCAAGGGCGTCCGCGTGGACCTCGTCACCGGGGACGTTATCGAGGGCTGATGATCGGATTCGGCCGACAACCGTTAATATCTACCCGTAATATCTACCGGGCAAAGAACGAGCCGCGAACTCCCGACCGGGAACGCGGATCAACGTAACGACTAGTCCCGGCGGCCGGACAGATGTCCGATCCGGGACACAGACTCATCAACAGGCAAGGAAAGTACATATGTCAGTAACGGTCCGAATACCGACGCCGCTCCGCAGGCTTACCGGAAACGCGGATAAGGTCGAGGTCGAGGCCGGCACGCTCCAGGCGGTGGTCGATGCGCTCGACGTCAGCCACGCCGGGATCAAGGCCCGTATCTGCGACGAAGAGGGACAGATACGCCACTTTGTAAACGTGTACGTGAACGGCGAGGATGTCAGGTATCTGGACGGACTGAACACGGCGACCAAAAGTGGCGACGAGATCAGTATCGTCCCCGCCGTCGCTGGAGGCCGGTAGGCTCCGGCGAACGCTGGCTCAGATCAATTGAGGGCGCCCGGGGGGCGCCCTCTTTGTTTGTCTGGAGCAGACGTCGAGCTGGCGGGCGTCGGCGAATTGGGATCGCTCCGAACCGTACCCCAAACCTGCCGAGGACCGGACGACAGACCGGGCGAACCGTCGCACTTGATGTTCTCAAACTGTCTGGACGGTGATATCTCCGCCTCTCCGGCGTTACCGCCGGGATTTATCGGCTCAAGACGTTAAGATTCCCGGGACCGCAATCTATCTGTACTAACGGGGGACCGGGACATTTCGGAGGGCACTGACTCGCCCGGCCTCGTGTTGAGGAAACCATGACGCCGAGAGAACGACGGGAAAGAGCGGCGCGCAACGCCAAACGCGGACCGATCTGTGATGGGATCGGGTTCGTGGTGATCCTTGTGATCGCAGCGCTGGTCGTGCCGGTAATCGGCGGTCTGATCGTTCTGGCGCTCGGAGCGCTGCTGCTGATCGTTGGGCTGATCGTCGGACTTGTCAGGGGACCGGAAGAGATACCCGATCCGAACGAGGATCTTCCCCCCGCGTAGCATCGCCGCGGTTCATCGCATCCAGGTCAACGAATGAATGAATTTCTTTCGTCCCAACTCGGCTTACCTCGCAACCCGCCGCCGACGCGTCTCCCGATCCGGTACGGAAACATCAAGAATCGGAAACCCTGGCGCCCGATGTAGCCGAACACTTCGGTGAATTCGCGCGACATCGTGCCGCCTTGTGGCAACGCCGCTCCATCGCCTCCCGCAAACGTGACAACGCGCGTGGTGTCGGCCTGACCCGACGCGCCTCCCGCCCCACGTCTGGCGGTCTCACGGATGTACTCGCGGTCATCGGTGGGTCTCATCGACATGGCTGGCCTCCCGTAAGTAGGGACAATTCAGACGATTAGTCTATCGACAAAGCGAATTGTCGGCTGACGTTATCGCACGGTATGATCACACAGGTCTAAGTCTTGAGCATATGACGTACGGGTGGCGGCGCAAAGACACGAAGTTACGACGCAGAGATGTGCTAATGACTCCCAGAGAACCAAATTTGCATCCTCGAGAACTGGAGTTGGCCCGACGGATGGCCTTCTTCGGGATTCTGATCATTCCACTGGCATTCGGAGTCTTGATTTTTGGCATCTTGTCCGCGATCTATATCCTGGGTTTTGTCGCGCTGCTAGTAGTCTCCGGTTTTTTGTCCGGTTTTCTGTACTCTTTTTTTTCACTCGATCGCGTCATGATGACGAAACCCATGGCAACGACATGAATGGGGACCTATAGGAATCTCTGATCCCGTTCTTTTATGTTCCGGCGGCGACCCAACTTGCGCCCAACCCGCCAACCGATCCTGAACGCGTAGCTGATACCCCTGAGTGCACCCCGGAAGAGCGCACGCCTTGCCCTGGCTGTTTCATGTCCGTAATAGTACTCGGTGTGCGATAACGGGAAAAACGAGGCCCAAGCTCGTCATCGACGGGTAATTTCCCGTCAACGGGGAGGTTGATATCCCATTGGGCTCGTTTCTTCCAGACATCAAAATGAGGCGGGTCTTGTCTTCGCCACAACCGCATCGATTCGCACCCCGATATTCCAAGTTCTATTTCGTCAGCCTACACCAGCGATGCGATCGCAGCGCGAACCAGCTCATCCGGCACGTCGCGTCGCGTGGTTGTCATGCCCGGTCCCTCCAGCAGCACCCAGCGGATCGCGCCACCGACCGATTTCTTGTCTGACTTCGTCGCCTCGAAGATTGCGTCAACGTCCATTCCCGGCGCCGAAACGGGCAGGTTGTACCGCTCCAGCAACGCTTGTTGGCGGTCGATTAGCTCGTCGTCGATCAACCCCAGGTCACGGCTAATGCGTGCTGCGCCCATCATGCCGATGCTCACCGCCTCCCCATGCAGGAACTGCCCGTACTCACTCACAGATTCGAGCGCGTGGCCGATCGTGTGACCGTAGTTCAGGAGCACCCGTGTGTCACCGGTCTCGAACTCATCGGCGGACACAACCTTCGCCTTGATCGCCACGCTGCGCCGGATCACCTCGGCGGTCAGGTCGTCGCTCAAATCGATCAGCCTGCCCGCCTCGGTCTCGAAGATCGAGAGCAGATCCGGGTCAAGAATCAGGCCGTGCTTGATCGCCTCCGCCCAGCCGGCCGCCATCTCTCGTGGCGGGAGCGTGTCCAGCATGTCGATGTCTGACAGGACGAGCTTCGGCTGGTGAAACGCGCCGACAAGGTTCTTGCCCTCTGGCAGATTCACCGCGACCTTGCCGCCCAGCGAGGCGTCCACCATCGACGCAAGGGTCGTCGGCACCTGAATAAACGGCACACCACGGCGATATGTCGCTGCGGCAAACCCGGCGGCATCCCCCATCACCCCCCCGCCGAGCGCCAGCACCACATCCTGACGCTCTGCCCGGAGGCGGGCCAGCCAGCCATAGATATCTCGAATCTTGTCGAGGTTCTTGGTCGCCTCGCCCGATTTAAGTACGAGGACGTGCGTCTCGAACCCGGAGCGTTCCATCGACTCCTGCACCGGGCGCACGGCCGACCTGAACACGGCCTCGTCAGCTACAAGAAACGCTTTGCCCTTTAGCCCCGTCAGCCGGGCCTCCTCACCGAGGTATTCGACGAGGCCCCGTCCGGCGAGCGCCCGATAGTCCCCCTGTGAGGTGTGGACCACCGCGGCGAGAGTCGACTCTGGTGCGCCGGTCATGCTGTCGCCCCCGATCCATGGGCCATACGCTGGATCACGTCAACTATCTCGGCAGCCACGTCTGGCGGCTCGCGCCCTTCGGTATTGATCTCGACGTCCGTCACGGCCGCGTAGGCCTCTTCACGCTTCGCAAGCAACTCCCGGATGCGCCCGATACTGGTCTCCTCGTTTTCCGAGTCCGGCAGCATCGGCCGTGCGGCGGACCGACGTGCCGTTGACCGGCTCCCGACGCGTTCACCAGTTGAGTGGGTGCGATTGATCCGGCCATGAATCGTTTCGGGCGACGCCGAAAGTCTGATCGTGAAGCCTGATCGCTCCATTACTTCGCGATTTCTCGGATCGACCGGCACGCCGCCGCCGGTTGAGATCACCCGCCGGCCGGCCGAATCTGCTGCCTCCAGCAGAACCTCGCGTTCGATCCGGCGGAACTCTTCTTCGCCGTCCTGTTCAAAAATGTCCGAAATCTGCTTGCCGGCGCGCCTGGCGATCAGCCGGTCCATGTCCACGAAACGCGCGCCGAGCGCCTGCGCCGCGAGACGGCCGCTGTGAGACTTGCCGGTCGCCGAGAAACCGATCAGGTAGACCTTGTCTTTTGGCCCCGGAACTGCCGGAGTTGGAGATTTCGACGGCTGGTCTGAGCCGCCGGGCTCATCTCTCTGCGGTTCAGGAGTCGGCATCTCAGTCCGCCGTCCCGGCCGTCTCACCGGTACGCTCACGCGCCGGCTCAGGGCCGCGTCCAAACGCAGCAGACGGCTGCCCGAACTCCTGGTGGCTGGCCACGTAGCCGTCAAGATTACGGCTGGTTTCGCTGATGTGATCGCCGCCGAACTTCTCCAGTACGGCGTGCGCAAGCACTTGCGCCATCATCGCCTCGCCGATCACGCAGGCGGGAGGGACCTGGCAGATGTCGCTGCGGTGGTACGGCGCTTCGATAACCTCGCCGGTGTTGATGTCCACCGACGGCAGCGGGTCCGTCATCGTGGCGATCGGCTTGATTGCGACATGTAAGACGATTGGATTGCCGTTCGACATGCCGCCTTCTATGCCTCCCGCCTCGTTGCTTGTCTGGCGAAATCTGCGCGGGTCGTCGGGCGCGGGGACGACGACGTCATGGACCTCACGTCCCGGTCGCTCCGTGTTGGCAAATCCGCGTCCGATCTCTACCCCTTTCACGGCGTTGATGCTTATCATCGCCTGAGCGAGCCGTCCGTCCAGCTTTCGGTCCCACTGGATGTGGCTTCCGAGTCCGACAGGCACGCCCTCCGCGACCACCTGGAACACGCCGCCTATGGTCGTCCGGTCTGCCTTCGACGCGTCTATCGCGGCGCGCATCGCTTCCGCCGTAGAGGCGTCGTCGGTGCGGACGTCGCACTCCTCAACGGCGTCCCAGTCGATCTCGGAGGAAGGCGTATCCGACGCTTTTACCGAGCCGATGCTGACGACGCGGCTGTGGATCTCGATCCCGAGCTCTTCGAGGAAGGCACGTGCCACCGCACCGGCCGCCACACGGGCAGCCGTCTCGCGGGCCGACGCCCGTTCGAGCACGTTCCGCATATCGTGCGCCATGTATTTGAGCGCACCGGGGAAGTCGGCATGACCCGGCACGACGCGTGTGTTTTCCCTGTGATCCACTTCCGGGCCGACCGGGCCGACGTCCATCGCGCCCTGCCAGTTGGCGAAGTCCCTGTTCTCGATAGTCATCGCGACGGGAGCGCCGAGCGTCAGGCCGTGGCGCACGCCACCACGGATGGCGGCGAAGTCGGTCTCGATCTTCATCCGCCCGCCACGGCCGTAGCCGCGCTGGCGTCTCGCCAGTTGCGCTGCGATGTACTCCTCGGTGAGCTTCACCCCGGCCGGCACGCCCTCGACGATGACGGTCAAACCGGGGCCATGTGACTCACCGGCGGTCAGAAATCGGAACATTTATCACTCGTAGGAGCCAGGGATTAACCAATAAGTCAGGGCCGGGCCGATGCAGCGAGACACGCGACAAAGGACGGCCAGTGGTGAACGTAGACACATTCTATTGCAGAGGTATGGGCTCCACTTCCATGCCGTCAATCTCCGCGACCGCGGTCCCGATTGGTCTGGACCTGTATCATCGCCGCTCATCATGACGAGCGAGCGGGTACAGCGACGGATCGAGCGATTGCTCGACCAGGTAGAAGAGGCGCTGGAGACGCGCGCCTGGGACCCTGCGGCCGAGTTCTGCCGCGCCGCACTGGCGTTAGACCCGGACAACGCCGACGCCCTGGCCTTTCTTGAAGCCGCAACTCAGGCAACTTCGGGCGACGCGGCGTCCGGCTCCTCATCACCTGGAGAGACATCGGCGCCAGCGGCGCGTGAGCCTATCTCAGGGCGCTCAAAGGATGAGCGCGCCTCGAGCGTGTCCGAGTACCGGTCCTTCGAGAGCCTCAGGACACGGAGGCGCCTCAGGACACGTGGACCCGGCGACCGCGAGAGGGCCGGCGAACTGCAAGACGAGGCGTTGGCAATCGCCCGCGAACTGGGGATGCGGCCGCTGACCGAACGCATTTTGGCACGCCGGAATATATTGCGGGCGTAGTTGTATGGCGCAAGCCTCAAATATCGCCGCCACCGTAATCGACAAGAGGAGGCAACCATGTCCGAACAAGTCGACGCAAACTCACTGCCCGACGACATATTCGGGTTCCGAATCTACGGGGTCATGGCGCATCTTCCCGAGCCGCAGGCCAGCCAGGTCCGACAGCTTCACACACTGATCGGCGCGGACGGTCTGGCGACGAGACCGCACTGCTCGATCGACAACTTCTGGGGGCCAGACGATCTGGACGCGGTTAAAGCTGCACTCACGGAAGTCGCTTCTCGCCATCGGCCGTTCGAGACGAGCGTCGATTTCAACGACCTCAGGTCAAACCTCAGGGGGGCCGCCTACTCCCTTATTCCGGGACGCAGATCATGAGGCCCTCCAGGCAGACGTCGAGCGGGCGATGGTCCCGCTGACGAAACGCCTTCGCCCTGCCGGTGAACGCTACTGGCCGCACACAACGATGGTGCTTGATCCAAAGCCGGGGGAGCTGGAGCGGGTCGAGTCGGCGCTACCGGGGTTGGACCTGTCGGGGACTATGCGGTTCGAGTCGATCGAGTTGATTGGACGTGTGGGTCCGTCACGCGGCGGCGAGTACAAGGTCCTGGGATCGTTTCCGCTGTCCGGGTAGATGAGAGTGTCGGGACGACGGCCAGGAAACATGTCGCGCCATCCTCGTAATAAGACGAGGGGCAATAAGACGAGGGCGAAGACCCTGTAACTCCGCAGTCATTCTGAGCTTGATTCAACATGTCATCCTGAACTCGATTCAGGATCGGCCGAATCACCGCAACGCGTGGCCGATCCGTTCACTACGTTTCTCCCCAACCGGTGTCGTCTTCGCCGCCGAGGTGGGTGTTCCCAGCGGCACCTTTCGCGGCCGAAACGGGCGAAAGGCACTCGAACGGATCCTGAATCAAGTTCAGGATGACAGGAGGCAAACAAGTGCTATCCGGCCGAAACGGGCGAAAGGCACTCGAACGGAGCTTGAATTGAGTTCAATCAACGGTCCGTAAGCGGGACCTCGAATTCTGACTCAGGACCCGTATTCCTCGGGAGATTTACTTCGACGGGCTCAGAATGACGTGACAGATTGCATTAGACTCGCCAGCCGGGGCCGAACGCGCCCGACGTCACTGTCCCAACCCGCAAAAACCCCGGAGGAACTGGATGGCCCTGTCCCGCCTACTCGTCGCTAACCGCGGTGAGATAGCGATCCGCATCATGCGTGCGGCGGCCGACATGGGTATACCGACCGTCGCGATCCACCCCATAGACGATGCCGAGTCCCTCCACGTGTTCAAGGCGGACCAGGCCGTGCCCCTGTCCGGGAACGGCGCCCGGGCATACCTCGACATAGCCCAGATCGTTGAGGTCGCAAAACGGACCGGCTGTGACGCCGTGCATCCCGGTTACGGATTTCTGGCTGAGAACGCCGATTTCGCAATTGCGCTCGCGGAAGCAGGGATCGAGTTTGTCGGACCCACGGCGGAGACGCTCCAGTTATTTGGCGACAAGGTCCGGGCGCGCGACCTCGCGGCGGACCACGGCGTTCCGGTGTTGCCGGGCGGCGATGGCGTCGCCACGGTGGACGGCGCACGCGCCTTCTTCGGGTCGCTTGCGCCGGGCGACACAATGATCATCAAGGCGGTAGCTGGAGGCGGCGGCAGGGGCGCCCGCGCGGTCTTCAACGCCGACGCCATCCCGGATACGTTCGAGCAGTGCAGCGGCGAGGCCGGGGCCGCGTTCGGAAACGGCGATCTGTACGTTGAACAGTTTGTTCCCCGCGCACGGCACATCGAGGTGCAGGTGCTCGGGGACGGTTCGGGCGAGGTCGTCCACCTGTGGGAGCGCGAGTGCAGCATCCAGCGTCGTTTCCAGAAGATCGTCGAGATCGCCCCGGCGCCCGGTCTGCCTGAAGGACTCCGGTCGCGGATCACCGAAGCGGCGCAGCGGTTGGCCTCTGAGGTTGGCTACCGGAGCCTGGGAACGTTCGAGTTCCTGGTCGATGCCGACCGGTGGACCGACGACGCCCCCTTTTATTTCATGGAGGCCAACGCCCGGTTACAGGTCGAGCACACGGTCACCGAGGCGGTTACAGGGATCGACCTGGTCGCAGCGCAACTAAAGATTGCAGAAGGCCGCTCCCTCGCCGATCTGGGTCTGCAACAGGCGTCTATCCCGCGGCCGCGGGGCTTCGCAATCCAGGCGCGTATCAATATGGAGACCATCACGCCTGACGGCCAGACGCTGCCATCGGGCGGGACGCTAACGGCGTTCGATCCGCCGACCGGACCGGGCATACGTACTGACACCTACGGATACGCCGGATACACGACGAACCCGGCTTACGATTCGCTTCTCGCCAAGTTAATCATCCACTCCCCGTCGCCCGATTTCGACGATGCGATACGGCGGACGTACCGCGCGCTGTCAGAGTTCCGAATCGAAGGCGTGGCGACAAACCTGTCGTTCCTTCAGACGCTCTTACAGCATCCCGATTTCGCCGGTCTTCGCTTCCACACGCGTTTCGTCGAGGAGAACGCGGCCGAACTCGCCGCGCTCAACGGGGAAGCGCATCCCCGGCTGTACGCCGAGGCGGCCGTCGCTACCGCGGTTTCCGGTAACGCCGGCGACGCCGGTGGGTTCGCCGGCGCACGGATCGACACTTCAGACCCACTGGCACTGTTCAAGCACGACCGCGATACCAAAGCAATTCAGACGACCGCAACGCAGGATGGCATCGCCACGCCTGATCTTTCCGGCCCGGACGGATCGGTCGGATTTCCGGCGCCGATCCAGGGGACCATCGTCATCATCCACGTCGCTGAAGGCGACTCGGTGAAACGAGGCGATCAGCTCGTCGTTATCGAGTCCATGAAGCTGTTCCACGTCATCAAGGCCGATCAGGGCGGGGTGATTCGCCGGGTCACGATGGCCGTAGGCGACACGGTCCGACAGAACTATCCGCTCGTGTTTATCGAGCCAAGCGGTGATGCGGACGATGCGGGAGAGATCGAGGACGCGATCGACCCGGACTACATACGGCCGGACCTGGAACTGCTATATGAACGCCGGGCCTTCACGCTGGACGAAAACCGCCCGGACGCCGTCGCCAGCCGTCGCAGGTTTGGATATCGAACGGCCCGCGAGAACATCTACGACCTGGTCGATGATGGAACGTTTGTCGAGTTTGGCCCCATCGTCGTGGCCGCCCAGAGGGCACGTCGCACAGAGGAGTGGCTGCGCGAGCGCACCCCTGCGGATGGCATGGTGCTGGGGCTGGCGCACGTCAACGGGCACCTGTTCCCTGAGACGAAGTCGCGGGTGATCGCGATGTCGTACGACTACACCGTTTTTGCCGGCACTCAGGGCACCCGCAACCACTACAAGCAG
>JAQBUX010000343.1 GCA_027623795.1 Chloroflexota bacterium | reverse complement strand
AGGTGATGCATCCCAGGTTCTCCATCGCGCCAAACGCGAAGTCCGGGACCGCCACCATGTCCAGCTTGTTGCCCGGGTATGGGATACCGTAGTAGTCCTCGAAGAATGAAAGGGCGAACTCCCCGGCCTCCAAAGAGAAGTCTGTCAGGTGGCCCTTGCCGCGCGGGTAGACGATCCGAAGCGGGGTTCCGTTGACGTCAACGGGGTCAGTCGCCTCGAACGGACCGACGATGAACGCGACAAGATAGGTCGACATCTTCATCGTGTCGGCGAAGCGTACCGTTCGCTTACCGTCTGCGACCTCGTTCGATATTTCCGCCGCGTTGGATACGGCGAACTGGTCCTCCGGTATGACCAGCGTGATGCCATACACCGCTTTGAACTCCGGCTCGTCCCAGCACGGGAATGCGCGACGGGCGTCCGTGGCCTCCATCTGCGTGGTCGCGATCGTGTGCTCGACCCCGGCGTCGTCCTTGAATGTCGAGCGGTAGAAACCGTGGAGCTGGTCGTTCAGGATGCCGTGGAAACGGGCATGGAGTATGTAGTAGCCGGGGCTAAGCGTCGAGGCGAGCGACAGCGTCGCACGTTGTAGCTCTTCGTCGTATTCGGTCCCACTGACCTCCGTACGCGATCCGTCCCGCGCCGATACCCAGGCCTCGTCGATCTCTAGCTCTATGGTGTTCAGGACGATCGCATCGATCGCTTCCCCGACCGCGATCTCCACCGCTTCTGTGCCAGCGAACGTGAAGTTCACGAGGTCTGGTTCCAGCGTCAACTCGTAGCGCGAGGGGGTGACGGTCTTCGGAAGTCGGTACCTGGACGGCGTGGTTTCTGTCATCTGGGCTCCCCGAGCGGACTCCGTTAAGAATTGCGAAGAGATGAGGCTATCAGCGATTTCACCGGTTGCGCGAGCAAGCGGGCGCGGGTGTCATTTGAAACGCCTCGCCGCGTTGTACGGACTTCCCCCGCGACTTCCGAGGCCTGCGCCTTGAGTCATTAGGTCTTCATGGGGCCCACGGGCGAGCATGGTCATACGCCCCGGTGACACCGCAGGAACGACGTTCAGTCCCCGCCGGCGCCTGCCCCGCTCGGCCGGGCTGCGGTCTGCTGAGTCCCATCGCCTGCGTTTCGGATCGACGCGCCCCGTTTGCGAAGAGGGATTTCGTTCAGGAACGACATGGCCATAAGTGCCGCCACGACCACGAAAAACGCGACCGTGAACACGTCCGACCGATCAGTCTCCGGCGCCGCCCGCCGGACCTGTCACCGGAGCTGGATCAACCGCTCCCACCCTCACGGTTTCTCCCTGAGGCTCAGAGGACTCAGATCGTCGCTTCGCCGTCCCCTCCCCCTGATACGCCCGGAATCCGGGCGTCAGCGCGAACACGGCCAACCCCCCGACGATACATATCACCCCAAATACCATCTGCGTGAACTGCACGCCCTGAGCGGCGGCCAGGAAGCCGCCCGCGGCGCCGCCGAACGCCATCATCGATCTATCTAGCGATACGAAGGACAGGATCCGGCCCCGCATCTCGTCCGGGGCGGCTTGCACCATCAGGGACCGGCTGAGTGACATGAATGTGGTCTGGAGTGCGCCAATGAGCAGCATCAGGGCCATCGGTATCGCGATTCCCGCCGTTCCGGGCAGGTATGTGGCGGCCGTGAACAGGATCAGGGAGACGCCAAAACCGGCGACGGCGAGCGGCAGGATCAGCCCAAGCCGCGTCGGCTGGACGTTAGCCACGTAAAGCGCAGCGCCCAGCGCGCCCACGCCCGTAAGCGCCAGCATCGCCCCAAGCCCTCCGCTCCCGACGTCCAGCACCTCTATGGCGAAGAGCGGGGCGAACACCTGCATGTACGACATCCCGAACGCGAAGTAGACGAGCGAGATCAGCAGAACGCCGCGGATCGCGGGCTGACTCGTGGCGTACTTCGCACCGTCCACCATCCCCTGCGTCATCGCCTTAAACCCGGATTTGGCCGGACGGACGTGGTCCGCGACGTGGAGCATGTGGATCGCCACAACGCCGCTGGCGTATATCGCCGCTATCAGGATGAATGTCCCGGTCAGTCCGACAAACTCCGCAAAGATGCCCGCGCCCGCTGCGCCCACGATACGCATCACGTTCTGTGTCGAGCTCAGCAGGGCCATGCCGTTGGTAATCAGGTGGCGCGGAAGTATGGTCGGCACCATCGAGAATCTGGCTGGCTGGTCGAAGGCCTGTGTCGAGCCGCGGGCGACGACCCATGCGTAAACCATCCACAGTTCCAGCCATCCACCGATCAGCAGGACGGCGAACAGGATGGCGAGCAGGAACGATCCCCATTTTGTTGCGATCAGGATCGAACGGCGGTTGAACCAGTCAACAACCACACCTGCCCAGACGCCGAGGACGAGCGTCGGTAGCGTACGGGC
This sequence comes from Chloroflexota bacterium, assembly GCA_027623795.1. GTDB lineage: Bacteria > Chloroflexota > Dehalococcoidia > Lucifugimonadales > Lucifugimonadaceae. The sequence goes on along the minus strand of JAQBUX010000343.1, from coordinate 339 downwards.
GGCCATGACCCCGCCCAGTTGGGCGGCGCTGTTGTCCGTGATCTCAAGGACAAGCAGCGGCAGGGCGATCATCTGTGCCCAGAGTGCAAGCGCGTGGCTCGTCTGGCCCAACCAGATCAGGCGGAAGTCGCGGTAACGGAGCGACTCAAACATCGCGAAGCGGACCTGGCTGTTCCCGTCCGCTCCGGGGTCCGATTCCTGACTACCGCTTGACATCCGCCGGTCGGCGACTCCTGCTGTTCCTGCGCGTCGGCCCAGTCTACGCCCGTATCGTTCCGGTCGACGCAAAGCTAAGGGGGTGTCATTTTCTTGACTCGCTTGCCGTCGAATACCGGTACG
>JAQBUX010000342.1 GCA_027623795.1 Chloroflexota bacterium | reverse complement strand
TCGCACGATTTAACCGCGACGTGATTAAGGCAGTTTACCGATCTTGGATATCGAATATCGCCCTCCCGAGCACCCCTACAGGGTTATCGGGACGACGCCCTCCCGACCCGATGGTCCGGACAAAGTGACCGGGCGCGCCGTATACAGCGCAGACGTCATTCTTCCGGGCCTTGTCTGGGGCGAGGTCGTCCGCAGCCCGCACGCGCACGCCCTCGTTATGGGAGTCGACACGGCGGCGGCGGAATCCGTGCCGGGCGTCCTCGCCGTGGTCACACGCGCCGATCTTCCACGCGTCGGGTCCGGCGTGATCGACCTCGCCGGAGCGCCGGTCGATATCAAACAGGCGACGGACAATATCCTGGCGGACGACCGCGTACTGTACGCAGGGCACGCCGTGGCCGCCGTGGCGGCTCGGGATCGCAATACTGCGATCGAGGCGGCGAAACTTGTCCGCGTGATGTACGAACCGTTGCCCGCCGTCACCGACGTCGACGCGGCCATGGCCGACGGCGCACCGATTTTGCTGCCGGGTATGGTGGCCGACCACCTGGGCGAGCCAGTGAGCGGCACAAACGTCGCGTGGCACTTCAGACACCAATTCGGCGACCCGGAAGCGGGTTTCCGCGACGCCGACCTGGTCGTCGAGCGCGAGTTCCGGTTCGAAACGGTGCACCAGGGCTACATAGAGCCCCACGCTGCCACGGCGCGCTGGGACGAGGACGGCCGGATAACGCTCTGGACCAGCACGCAAGGCGGTTTCGGAGCGCGTTCACAGACGGCCGGTCTTCTGGGGATCGACCCGTCTCGCGTCACCGTCATGCCGGTGGAGATCGGCGGCGGGTTCGGCGGCAAAACGGTCGTGTTTCTAGAGCCGATCGCCGCCCTGCTCGCGCGCAAGTCCGGGCAGCCGGTGAAGATGGTGATGGACCGCAAAGCCGTCTTCGAAGGGTCTGCGCCGGCGCCGGGAGGCAAGCTGGCCATGAAGATCGGCGTGCGGGAAGACGGTTGCATTGTGGCCGCCGCGGCAGACGTGTGGTTCGAAGCCGGCGCCTACCCGGGCTGGGTGGTAGATACCGGCGTCAAGTCCATCTTCTCCTGCTACGACATCCCGAACACACGCGTCGACGGCTACGACGTTCTGGTTAACAAGCCGAAGTCCGGCGCGTACCGAGCGCCGGGCGCGCCACAGGTCACCTTCGCCACGGAAACGCTAGTGGACGAGATCTGCCGGGCGCAGGGCTGGGACCCGTTCGAGTTTCGCCGCCGGAACGCAGCGCGGGAAGGTACCCGCCGTTCAGACGGGCCGGTATTCACGAAGATCGGGTTTGTTGAGACGCTTGAGGCGGCGCGTTCGTCGGATCACTGGACGACACCTCTCCGGCGTGAAGTGGGCGACGGGCGGGTTCGCGGCCGTGGCGTCGCATCGGGATTTGTCTTGCATGCGGGGCGGGAGTCGTCCGTGGCACTCAACCTGGATATTGACGGCACGGTCGCCATGACTATCGGCTCGGTGGACATCGGAGGCAGCCGGACGAGCATCGCCATGCAGGCGGCTGAAGCGCTCGGCATTCCGGGCTCCGACGTCCGGCCGACGGTAGCCCACACGGGTGCGATTGGCTTCACGGAGATTTCGCACGGCAGCCGAACCACCTATGCGACGGGCGCAGCGGCGTTCGCCGCGGCCGGACGACTCATCGACACCCTCAGGGGCCGGGCCGCGCTGCTCTGGGCAGTTGATCCGGCAGACGTGGCGTTTGATGATGGTACCTTCTTCGCAAAGTCGGACCCGGCGCTTGAACTCTCATTCCTGGAGCTAGCGGGACGGCTGGACGGGACAGGCGGGCCGGTGAGCGCAGTCGCGGCCGTGGACCTGCCGTCGCCCGGCGGCAACGTGTTCGGGACGCATATCGTGGACGTGGAGGTTGACAAGGAGACTGGCCGAGTCAGAGTTTTGCGGTACACAGCGGTGCAGGATGCAGGGACGGCCATTCACCCCGTTCTTGTGGAGGGGCAGATGCAGGGTGGGGTTGCGCAGGGCATCGGTTGGGCCCTCAGCGAGGGATACGTGATGGACGTCGACGGAAAAATGGCGAACCCCGGCTTCACCGATTACCGGATGCCGACTGCGATGGATTTGCCGATGATCGAAACGATCATCGTCGAGGTTCCCAATCCCAGGCACCCGTTCGGCGTGCGCGGGGCCGGCGAGGTTCCGATCGTCCCGCCCGTGGCGGCCGTGGCGAACGCGATCTACGATGCGGTCGGCGTTCGGATGTCGCGGACGCCTATGAACCCAGCGCGCATCCTTGAGGCGATGAGCCGTATCCCGGCGGGGTCCGATCGATGACCGGTCCGACTTGCCGCCAGTTCGCTGCCTACTCTTCGAGCATCCTCATGATGTCTTCATGGATCTGCTCCAGATACCGCTCGTATGACGTGTTCTGGTACGACAACGCCGCCTGCCCGTCCGCTGATTGATACCAGTCGAAGTGGCCCGGTTTGGCCTGGAAGACGGCCAGTTCAGGATCAGCCTCCACCAGTTCGTAGTAATCCCGGACGTACTTTTCCCCCGGCATGCGCCAGGTCGGCCCGCCGCTGACGTTGAAGATGTTGCGGCCCGCGCCGGTGGCGGTTAGAGCCGCGGTGAGCGCAGACACGGCGTCGTCGCGATGAACAAACTCGATCCGTTCATCGGGCGTAAACGGCCACTCCGCAGGCGGCTCCTGGAATACCGGCACGGCTACACCGGATATCCGCAGCGCTACCCAGTCC
>JAQBUX010000341.1 GCA_027623795.1 Chloroflexota bacterium | reverse complement strand
TTATCGCTGTATCCGCTAACGGAGGTCCATGATCGTGTCGAGCCTGCCCGGGAGGGTGCGCTCGATGTTGAGCGTCGCGCCATTTTCCGGCTTGATCTCAAGGGACCATTTGTCGTTCACGCCGGGCACCGTTGACGTTGCGGCAAACCCGCCAGCCCCGCCGTCACCTGAAGAGCCGTCCATGATATCGATGCCGCCGGTGTCGGTAGCGTTGGTCACACCGACAACCCTGTCAGCCAGCCAGACCGTGATCTCAGCCTTTTCACCGGCGTCCAAGAGGTTGTCGCCGTTGTCGAACCCTGGAAACGAGACCGTCCACGGCAGGTCGTTCAAGAACTGGTTTGTGTCCGAATACGAGATGATGGTCCGGTACTGGGCGCCGGAGACGATGTCCGGGTCGTCGCCCGAAAGGCCCTCTGTGTACGGCGGCGTCAGGTTGACCGATTCACCCGAAACGGCGTTGGAGACCGTCAACGTGACTTTGTAGATACTGTCAGTAACGCCGTCCGTGTACCGGCCTTTGTAAGCGATGACGCTGCCGCGTGGCTCAAGCGAACTGCGGACCTCATCGAGCCCGGCGAACACGGTCTCTTTGCTTCTCTCGGAAGAGAAGATACCGGTCGAAAGGACGGTGAAAGCAAATACCGAGGCGACCACGACGAACGCGATCAGGATGATCGCCGTTTCCAGTCCCGTGATACCCCGCTGGCCTTCACCGCTGCCCCACGATGTCTTGAACATCAACTGCACCCCTGATTCAGATCACCCGACGACAAGCCAAGTGATCACGTTATTGACGGACACGATCCGCTTATTGATGAGTAACAGGGCCCAAAAAGAGACCGCCACAGCTACGTCTAGATCACGTTAAAGGGGGGGATACGCCGAAGAAACGGGGCGCTCCCCCATGCGCTGGTCTTTTAGCCGTCGAGCGGACGCCTAGTGCAAACCGTCATGTCGATGCAAGGGGTTACCCAGTATCACGATTGCGTGAACTCGTCTTTTTGCGTTCAGAATCCGGGTATCCCTCCCGGCCACGCGAAACTCGGACAGCATGTCGGACCGCAAAAAAGGGATATCGGCGAAACCCGGGCTGGGGCACACTGTTCGGCGTCCCCTACCGGGCACAACACGCGGAGGTTTGAACGGGTACCTTCGTCATCCGACAAAGGAGGCAAGATGCCACGCATTCACGTCCTCGGAGCAGGCACCCCAACGCCAACGCCGACCCGATTTGGCACAGCGTACGTCGTGGAAGTCGACGGGGAGTTTGTGATGTTTGATTGCGGTCCGGCCGCCACCCACAAGCTCGTACAGGCCGGACTCTTCCCGACACAGATCGATCACCTGTTCTTCACCCACCACCACTTTGACCACGATGTCGATTACCCGTGTTTTCTGTTGACACGATGGGACCAGAGTATCGGCAAAGAGAATGACTTGAAGGTGTTCGGTCCGACACTAACTGAATCCATTACGGACAAGCTGATCGGACCTGACGGCGCCTTCACCCACGACTGGAAGGCACGCGTAAACCATCCGCTGAGCCAACAGGTGTTCGTGAACCGCGGCGGGAAGCTGCCGCGCAGGCCGCCGAGTGTGGACGCCCGGGACGTCGGAGTTGGAACTGTGCATACCGCCGCGAAGTGGGAGGTCACTTCGGCGCCGGCGGAACATGTGCAGCCATATCTTGATTCGCTGGCATACCGGATGGAGACCACCAGCGGAACGGTCGTCTTCACCGGGGACACACAGCCTTGCCAGTCTGTCATTGATCTGGCGAAAGACGCTGATGCCCTCGTCTGCATGTGCTGGGACGACCAGGACGCGATGAACGCCGCCGGCGAAGGGCCAGGTCAGTGTGGCACTGTTGGCGCGGCTGAAATGGCGGCGGCCGCAGGTGTGAAAAAGTTACTGCTCGCCCATATCGGGCCGCATCTCTCACAGCACGGAACGATGGAGAAAGGTATCGGCGACGTCCGGCGAATCTTCAACGGGGAGGTGATCTTTACCGAAGAGGTGATGCCGGTCGATGTGCTGCCAGATGGAGGCCGCTACGCGGAGTCGCACTCTGATGACCACGATCACGACGGCGGGCACGGCCATCATCACTGACGAACCCGGGAGATCCGAATGACCGTTAGCGACGGTCGGCTCTCTGCCGTTATCAAGGCCGAGACAGGTTCGTTTCAACGGCTGTTGGAAAAACTCGGGCCGGCGGAGCTTGCCGAGCCGAGTGGCGTGGGCGACTGGTCACGACGTGATTTGGCGGCGCACGTTGCGGCTTCGGCGGGCACTTACGCTGACTGGATCGAACGCGCGCTGGATGGGGTCGCCGAACCGCCGGCGGGCCGGACGTTTGCACGCGGAGAACCCGCGACCAGTGCGATCGCCGCGCGCGGACGATCAACCGAGTTTCCAGAAGGTGTGTTGTCCGCTCTGGCCAACCTTGCAGAGCGGCTGGACGCTACGTTATTCCGCTTGCTTCTAGACGACTATTCCCGGGCCGTGTTTCACCCTACGGGTGTCGTCGAAATCCGTGACCTGGTTCGATTCCGCATCGCTGAACTGTCGCTTCATCGATGGGACATGGAGGCCGGCATGGGGCGGGATCCCCGCTTGTCCGAAGACGCGTCCGAGGTCTTGTGCGACTGGACGAACCACTGGCTCAGGATATGTTTCGCAATGCTTGAGCCGGGCAAGACGGCCGTGATTTACAGATTTGAAATCGCCGGAATGTCGCCCGTGACAGTAACGCTGCAACCGGACGGACTCTCGTTCGATGATTC
>JAQBUX010000340.1 GCA_027623795.1 Chloroflexota bacterium | reverse complement strand
GTCCGGGTGAAGATCGAAAACTTGACCGCGGTGACCAAACAGGTATTCCTCAAAATGGGCGTGCCGGAGACCGATGCGGATCTGGCCACAGACGTGCTGATGAAGGCGGACCTGCGCGGCGCTGACACGCACGGCGTTTCCAACATGTTGCGCGCCTATGTCGGCTCTTACGGTGATGGCCGCACCAACCCGACTCCGAACGAGAAGATCCTCCGTGAGACCGCCTCGACCGCCGTATACGACGGCGACAACGGCCTCGGGATCATCACCTGCCCGCACGCCATGGAGATCGCGATCGAGAAGGCGCGAAACACCGGCGTCGGCATGGTGACGATCAAGAACTCCGGCCACGCCGGGATGATGGCCTATCACGCATTGATGGCCGTCAAAGAGGGCATGATCGGGACGGCGTACACAGCGGGCGGCAACTCGATGGTGCCGACCTGGGGCGCAGAGCCGAAGCTCGGCACGAACCCGATCGCCTTCGCAGCCCCGACCGGCAGCGAGGAGCCATTCAGCTTCGACGCCGCTACGACATCTATCGCAGGCAACAAGATCGGGCTCGCCAACCGCCTCGGCCACGGGCTCCAGCCCGGCTGGGTCGCTAACGACGATGGCTCGCCCGACATGGTCGGTTCCGGCGTCTCAGACTTCACGGCCGGCGGCGTCAGGATGCAACTGCCGATGGGCTCCACCCGTGAGCTGGGCTCCCACAAGGGGTACAGCCTTGGGGTGATGGTTGACATCATGTGCGGTCCTCTGTCCGGCGCGGCCGGGTTCGGCGCCGCCACAAGCGACCGACGGGCTCACTTTGTCGCCGCTTACGACGTAGAAGCTTTTGTGCCGCTGGACGAGTTCAAGCGGGACATGGACGGGATGATGAAGGGACTGCGAGAGACGAAGCCAGCGCCCGGACACGACCGCGTGGTGTACGCCGGAATGATCGAGGTCGAGACCGAGACGGAACGCCGCGAGATCGGTATCCCGCTTCACCCGGAGGTCGTCGACTGGTTCGAGGGCATCACGAGCGAGCTGAACATCCCATTCAACCTGCGGGATTAGGTCTGCCGGGTTGCGGACCGGTCCCGCAACCCGGTCCACCCTTCGAGAGCCTCAGGGTGGGTTTGTCAGAGAGTCTAAGGCGAATCATGAAAATAACCGGAGTAGAGACCTTCATCTTCTCGGCGGCCCACCACAACGCCAACCGCAACTGGGTGATCGTCAAGATCAACACCGACGAAGGCGTCTATGGGCTTGGGGACGCCAGCGCGCTCGGAAACGACGCCCAGGTGATCTCGCTCATCGAAGAATGGACGGAGAAGTACCTGATCGGCCGCGACCCGCTGGACACCGAAGCGGTGTGGACGCTCCTGTATTACAACAACCAGTCACGCGGAGGGCGGATCGAAACCACGGCGTTGTCCGGCGTCGACATCGCGATGTGGGATCTGAAAGGCAAGGCGCTCGGGCTGCCGTTGTACAAGCTGCTCGGCGGCGCGCAACGTGACAGGGTACGGGTGTACGCCAACGGCTGGTACACAAACCCCGGAGCCCCGGAGCTGAACGCGGAGGAGGCGAAAAAGGTCGTTGCGATGGGCTACACCGCAATGAAGTTTGACCCGTTCGCCCAGAACAACTACTACAACATCTCGCTCCAGGAGGCCCAGATCGCTGAGGACCGCGTCGCTGCGGTGCGAGAGGCCGTCGGTCCCGACATCGACATCCTGGTCGAGGTCCACGCCAAGTTCTCGACGGGGACAGCCATCTCGCTCGGACAGCGCCTCGAGAAGTATCGGCCGCTATGGTTCGAGGAGCCCACCTCGCAGGAAAACGTCGCCGAGATGAAATACGTGCGGGATCGCGTGAACATCCCGATCGCCACCGGTGAGCGGCTCTACACCAAGTTCCCGTTCTACGAGCTTGTCGCGGCGGACGCCGTCGATGTGCTGCAGCCGGACATCGCCAACGCCGGCGGCATCACGGAGCTCAAGAAGATCGCTGCGATCGCCGAGGCGCGACACGTAAACATGGCGCCGCACAACACATGCAGCCCCGTCGGCACGATGGCCGAGTGTCACCTTGATCTGACGATGACAAACTTCCTGATCCAGGAGTACCACGCGGAGTTCTACACGCCGCACTACTTCGAGGCCTTCGACGGTTTCCCGCGACAGGTTGACGGCTACCTGACGGTCCCAGATTCGCCCGGACTGGGACTTTCGATCAACGAAGAGGTACTGGCCGCGCACGGCTACGACCCGACCGCAACGGCGCGCGCCAGCACGAGCCGCCGGATCTAGCACATGACTCGATCGGCCTCCTACTGGATCAGGAGACCTCGCATCGCCCCCTCCTAATATAGGAAGGGGTTCGGGGGTGGTTATTGGAGGCGGCCGTCGGCCCGCGGTTACCCGGCCAGTTGTGGCATTCGCTCCGGGATAAGACAATTCGACCCAACGGACTAACCGCGAGATCACGTCGTCAGCTCCGGTACATGCCAGAGAACGGCCGGACAAGGAGATTCACATTGATCGAGAACTCGATGTTCGCCAAGAACAAGCAGGGCAAGCAGGCGTTGGTGTTCGCCATGCAGTACCCGGTCGCGAGCGCGGTGGAACTCGCCGCCCGAGCGGGTTTCGACGCCATTCATCTGGACGGAGAGCACGGCGCATTCAACCCGGTCGCGGTGGACGACATCGTGTCGACGGCGCACGGCTACGGCATGAGCGTGACCGCGCGCGTCCCAAACATCAACGCCAATGAGATAAACCGCTGGCTCGATCGTGGCCTGCAGGGAATCATGGGCCCGCACATCGAGAAC
>JAQBUX010000339.1 GCA_027623795.1 Chloroflexota bacterium | reverse complement strand
GAACTTCCGGCGTGATATCCAATCGCGACGTCCTCCCTTACCCTTCGGCAGGCTCAGGGCAGGCTCCCGGCCCTCTCCCGCTGGGAAAAGGAGCCTCCGAAGCTGCATCCAGGGTAATTTCCAGCTTCCTACCTGTCCCCCACAGACCCGTCTTGTTTTATCGGCGTCGCGCCCTCGATGTCCTTATCCTCGAAAGGCCACTTCCTGAGGCCTTCCTCGGACAGGGTGATGCCGAGTCCTGGCCCTTCCGGGACTGTCAGATAGCCGTCCTTTAATTCGATCGGGTTCTCGATAAGGTCCACCTTCGGCGGCCGGTGCTCACCCGTGTACTCCTGGAGGGCAAAGTTCGGGATGCAGGCGTCAAGCTGTACGCAGGCTGCCGTACTAACCGGGCTGAGCGGGTTGTGCGGGATCACCTTTACATGCTGCGCCTCGGCCATCGCCGCCACCTTCTTGGAGCCCGATAGCCCGCCGCACAGACACACGTCCGGACGGACATACGCCGCACCCTTGTTCTCAAGGATCTGCTGGAACTCGTAGATCGTCGTGAACCGTTCCCCGGTGGCTATCGGGATGTTGCACTGATCCTGCACGTCACCCATCCGCGCCGGACTGTCCGGCAACATCGGGTCCTCGTAAAAGTAGGGGTGGAACTCCTCGAGACGCCGGCCCAGCCAGATCGATTCAGCCGGGTTCATCTCCCGGTGAATCTCGACGCACAGATCCGCGCTACGCCCGACGGCCTCCCGCACCGCGCCGACGCGTTCCACGGCGTTGTCCGCCCACTCCGTGTAGGTGTGGAAGTTTGGATAGTCGTGCTGGAACGCGGCGAAACGCACTGCCGTGAAACCGTCCTTGACCGATTGCACCGCATTGGCCGCCAGCGTCTCCGCCGTGTCGCCCTGCACATGTATGTAGCAGCGAACGCGGTCACGCGTCTTGCCGCCCATCAGCTCCCAGATCGGTACGCCCAGCCGTTTTCCTTTGATGTCCCACAGTGCGATGTCGATGGCTGAGAGCGCAGCGTTCACCACCGAACCCATGAAGTGAGAGTTGCGATACAGAAACTGGTAGTGGTGCTCAATTTTTGACGGGTCTTTGCCGAGCAGGTACGGCTCCATAGTCTTGATCATCGTCTCGGTCGGACGCTGCCAGCCGTGTACACCGGCCTCGCCGATGCCGACCGTCCCGTCCTCGCAGTGAATCTTGAGCAGTAGCCACCTGCTCCAGAGGATGGTCTCGATCTTCTCGATCTTCGTGGGATTCAAAAGACACTCCGGTTCTTAGCGGTGGGGTATGGCTGCGCAGCGGAGACGGTACGCCGAGGCCACGTCTCCGTGCAACTGCGGGTCCACGATGATATAAACCTGCGCTATGAGCGCAACACAAAACAGGTTCGACCTTATCCTCCGGGGCGGAACGATTTACGACGGCACGGGCGGATCGCCGTTCAAGGTCGATATCGGCATCATTGGCGATCGCGTTACGGCGATGGGCGACCTGGCGGAGGCGACATCGGCCGACGTTATCGACGCATCAGGCATGGCGGTCTCGCCGGGCTTCATCGATGTCCACTCGCACGACGACTTCCATGTCCTCTCAAACCCGGATGTTGAGCACAACAATTACCAGGGCATCACGACGGTCGTGGTCGGGAACTGCGGGTTCGGCGCGGCGCCCTACGAGACGGCCGCGGGACGGATGGGAGAGCTTTATTCGCTGCCGCCGGAAGTGAAACCGTGGGATGGCTATGCCGGATATCTGGACACCGTTGACACGTTCCCCCCATCCCTCAACGTCGCGGCGCTCGTCGGCCACAACACCCTGCGCTTTGATGCCATGGGCGACATCCAGCAGGTCCCGCCGTCCATCGATCAGGTAACGCACATGGCGGGATGGGTCGCGGAAGGTATGGAAGCGGGCGCGGTCGGACTCTCTTCGGGCCTCATATACGAGCCCGGCCGCTACGCCGAGACCGACGAGATCGCAGCGATCGCAACGGTGGCCGGGGGATACGGCGCAGTCTACTCAACGCACATGCGAAACGAGGCCGGCCGTCTCGTTCAGGCCGTCGAGGAGGCGATCGCCATTGGCGAGGTCAGCGGCTGCCGTGTTCAGATTTCGCACCACAAGGCGTCAGGTAGCGACAACTGGGGCGCGGTGGAAAGATCGATTGCGCTAATCGAGGCCGCACGTGACCGCGGGATCGATGTCACGGCAGACCAGTACCCGTACACGAGCGGTAGCACCCGGCTCGGAGCCATGATCCAGAACAGGTCGCTAACCGACGGCGGTGGCGGAATCGGCCAGGTCAGCGCGGTAGACGTGTTGCTGGCGACATCACCGGGAGCGCCCGAGTACGAAGGTCGAACGCTAGCCTCGTTCGTCGACGAGTGGGACCTGCCGGCAGAAGATGCAGCACAACGCCTGCTCACCGAGAGTGGAGAGCACACCTACGTCGTGATCTTCATGATGGACGAGGGCGATGTGCGGCGCGTCATGGCGCACCCGTCCACGATGATCGGGACCGATGGCATACCAGCGGGGTCGAAGCCGCATCCGAGGGCGTGGGGCACTTACCCGCGTATCCTTGGAAAGTACGTCCGCGAAGAAGGCGTGATCAGCCTGCCGGACGCCGTGCGGAAGATGTCAGGCATGCCCGCCGACAAGTTCCAGCTAGCAGGCCGGGGCTACGTGCGAGAAGGCGGGTTCGCCGATCTCGTGGTATTTGACCCGGCGACAGTTATCGACCGCGCCACGTACGAAGAGCCAATGACGCCGCCGTTCGGGATGCCGCATGTCATCGTAAACGGTGTGCCGGTAGTCCGAC
>JAQBUX010000027.1 GCA_027623795.1 Chloroflexota bacterium | reverse complement strand
GCCGTCGTGTTTACTTGCTGGAAACGATGTTCGGACGGGCTGCGTTACGCGTGAGTTACCGGCGGAGCCGGATCGTCCAGGAGAGTGGAATCCGGGTTCAGAACGGGCTGCGAGGTGTCGCCCGATACGGCCGAAGCTCAGTGTGAGTTTAGGAACTCGATCAGCAACCGGTTCGCCATCTCTGGCTGGTCCCAGAAGCAGACGTGCCCGGCGTCTGGCAGCACCTGGAGATCGGCGTCCGGGATCAACGCTGCCGCACGCTCGCCGTGGCCCACCGGGAACACGCGGTCGCTGTCACCCCAGAGAACAAGGGTCTGAGAAGCCACCGATCCAAGTTGATTGTTGGAGAACCGCCGCCGCTGGCCGAGCCACGACGTGAAGCGCTTCAAACCGGCTTTGATCGGCCGAACCCGTCCGGGCCGTCTCCGCACCGCAAGCGAGTAAGCCGAGTATGCCCCGGCATCGGGAAGGTCAGGTTTGCGGACCTCCCAGCGCTCGAACACGCGGTCTCGTAATCTGCGGGTCGGCCTGAGAATTAGGCTGCCGATCCAGGGCGCGTGCACCAACCGCCACGCGAAAGGAATGTCGCGACCGAGACCGGCGGAGTCGATAAGCACCAGTCGACGAACTCGGCCCGGATGGTCTATCGCAAGGCTGAGGACCACCGCGCCGCCGAGAGACAACCCGACGAGATCGGCTTGCTCGATGCCCATGGCGTCGAGGAACTTCAGCAAAAATCGAGCGCCGAGGCTCGTCGGGTGTTCATCGATGTCCGCCATGTCGGACAGGCCGAACATCGGCCCATCAACCGCCACGACCCGGCGGCGCTCGCGCAGGATGGCAAGCTGTCGGTACCAGACACCTGCGCCCGGACCGGCGCCGTGCATCAGCACGATCGGCGGCTGATCGGTTTCTTGAGCTCCGTTCCCCACATCGTTACTCGAGGGACGGCCGTCCCGGGGTCCGTAATCCAGGTAGTGAAAACTCGCCCCGTCGATCTCTACGAAATCGCCCGAGTACTCCAGCCCGGAACGGGCGAGCAGTCCGACGAGCGCATCGTAGACCTCTTCCCCGCCGGGTATAGACCGGGCGCGCGCCCGAGTATTGCGGGAATTGCGGGTTTTGACGGAGCCTGACATTGCCATCGTCCGATTCGGGTGTTGTCCGACACTAGAATATCCACCTATGCTCGATCACGAAGCGGCACGAAAAGCCAACCCGTCAGACACGACACCTGCACAGACGCTCACCGAGCGTTCACGTGAGCTTGTCGAGTGGCCGAAGCTCCTGGACGCGCTGGCCGGGCACTCCCACATGTTCAGGGCCCGTGAATTGGCGCTCTACCTGGAACCTGCCAAAACCGAATCCGATATCGAACGGTTGCAGGAAGAGACGGCAGAGGCGCGCCGGATACTTGACGAGACCGGGGACATCGGCCTCGGCGGGTTGATCGACCCGCGCCCTCATATCGAGCGTGCCGAACTCGGCGGCGTTCTCGATGGCGATGAGCTAAAGAGGGTCGGGCAGGTTCTTCGTTCCCTGTGGGAGGCGCGAGAGTCGGCCCATGCGCTCGGCCGGACCACGCCTTTGATAGGCACCCTTGCGGCATTGATCCCCGATCTCCGCTGGCTCGACGAACGAATCAGCGAGGCGATCGACGACCGGGGCAACATCCGTGATTCTGCGACGCCGAACCTGGGACGCCTTCGATCAGGGGTCGGTGAGCGGTATCGAAGGCTTGCGAGCCATCTTCAGCGGCTGATCGCACGACCAAAGATACGCGGGGCGATACAGGCGCCGGTGATCGCTACGCGAGGTGACAGGCTTGTCGTCGAGGTGCGAGCGGATCAACGCTCTGCTGTGCCCGGGATCGTGCATGACGTGTCCAACACAGGCCAGACGCTGTTCGTTGAACCGTTCGACGCGGTAGACCTTTGCAACGGGTGGCGAGAAGCCTCGGCGGAGGTCATCCGGGAAGAACAAAAGGTACTTAGACGCCTCTCCGGCCTGGTCTCCGACCGCGCCGCGGATGCAATGATGGCGATCGAAGCGGCGGGCAGGCTGGATCTGGTGTTCACGCGCGCCCGCCTCGCCCAGAGCATGCGGGCGTCACGGGCGATCACCCTGCCGGCAGGCGACCCGACGGCGCTCAACCTTGTCGATGTCCGCCACCCCCTGCTGGGCGCGCAAGCGGTCCCGATCAACCTGTCGAACGGGCCGGGCTTCCGCGCCCTTGTCATCACAGGCCCGAATACGGGCGGCAAGACTGTAGCCCTTAAGACTGCTGGTCTGGCGGTCCTGATGCACCAGAGCGGGATGCAGGTACCCGGCGACCCGCTGACGGAGATATCTGTATTCGACGGAGTGTTCGCTGACATCGGAGACGCCCAGAGCATTGAGCGATCCATGTCAACCTTTTCGTCGCACCTGAGTGCGGTCGTCAATGTGTTGTCGGAGGCGAACGACCGGTCGCTCGTCCTTCTCGACGAGCTCGGCACCGGCACAGACCCGGAAGAGGGGTCAGCGCTGGCCCGGGCGATCCTCGACCACATGGTCGAACATGGCATCCCGACGATCGTCACGACCCACCACCGCGCAGTCGCCGAGCACGCCGGAGAGACAGACGGCATGCGGAACGCCGCGGTTGAGCTGGACCCTGACACGATGCTTCCAAGTTATCGCGTGTCGATGGGCACCCCCGGTCGCAGCTACGCGATGTCGGTGGCCGAGCGACTCGGTCTCCCGGAGTCCGTTCTTGGCCGGGCGCGGGCGCTACTTTCGCCGGAGCACACGGCGACGGAGGCCCTCCTTGTCCAGTTGCAGCGTGAGCGGTCAGACCTCGAAAAACAGTTAGCTATCGCCAACTCTCACAGGGAAGAGACCGAATCCGCCCGCCGTGACCTCGAGAGACGTGTGAGGGCGATCACTGAGGCGCAGGACGACCTCGTCGAGGAGACGCGGCTTGAGCTTCAGCGCGAAGCGGAGGAGGTGCGCACAAGCCTCCGCCAGATTCAGCGCCGGGCGACCGAGGAACGTGACATGGCGGTCGTGCGTCGTGAAGCGGAACGGGTCAGGCGTTCTCTAACGCGTCCGGATCGCCTCAAGGTGACCCGCCCCGCAGACAGCGAGCAGATAGAGCCAGAACAGGCCCCGCCGCTGCCTCGACCGATTAGTGTCGGTGACGTTGTCGAGGTCCGCGGGCTAAACGCACGGGCGACTGTGTTGGACCTGAATCGGGACGGGAGCGCCAATCTCCAGCTTGGAAACGCGCGCGCGACGTTGAGCGTAGCGCAGTTGAAGGTGGTGACTCCTGCGGAAGAGACGCAGAAGCGCGCTGCGCCCCGCGTCACGATATCGACGCCGATAATCGATCAACCGACCCGGGAACTGGACATTCGGGGGATCCGGGCGGTCGAGGTCTTCGAACAGGTGACGGCGTTCCTCGATGAGGCGACATTACTCGGACTGACGACCGTGCGCATTGTCCACGGCAAGGGAACCGGCGCTCTCCGCGAGGCGACGCGTGAAGCACTGCAACGCCATCCGGCCGTCGGCGGATTCGAGCGGTCGGAACAGTCGATGGGCGGTGACGGCGCGACTGAGGTGGAGCTGCTTTAGGCGCATGGACCGGGGCCGGGCGCGCTGGATATCCCTTCCATTCCGGCGAGGACTCGGGAGGACGTGGGATGGGCGTTGTTGCCGGCTCATTTTTCGTTGCCCAGGGAGACGGAACGAGGGCAGGCGAGGACGCTACGCGCTGCCTACGTGATCTCATCCACTATGGTCGTTGCACTCGAGAGCGTCTTGTGGACCGGGCATCGCGTTGCGATATAAGCAAGCCGTTCGCGCTGCTCCGCATCCAATGGTCCTGTAAGCGTGATCTTTCGCCCGATCACCTCGACCAACCCGGTCTCCTCTTCACAGCGCTCGCAATCTTCCGCATGTTCGCGGTCGTGTGAGAGTTCGATCTCCACCAGTTCGAGAGGCCAACTTTTCCGCCCGGCGTACATGAATAGCGTCATCGACGTGCATGCGCCGAGCGCCGCCAGCAGCAGTTCGTACGGGTTAGGGCCGGTATCTGTCCCGAGTGGCTCTGGCTCGTCCGCACTGAATGCGTGGCGACCGTCGGTGATTCGGGTTTCGTACTGATCGTTCGAGGTCCCTGTCACGGTAATCGTTGTCATTTTCGGCTCCCTGGTTGTGGGTTCTGGAACTCGGTCAGGCGCGGCGCCTATCTGAACGACAGAGACTTAGATGTTCGCCCGGACGAATCGCATCAAAGCCGCTGGCGCGTGATAAGTTTCCCGTCCAGTCTTCCTCGTCATATTTCATGTGGAGCACATCCTGCATGACCGAAGCATCGACGCCAGAACATGTCCCGGCGCCTCAAACGGAAATTCAAGGCCAGACACTTGTCGCGGCGGAAGGCCAATCAGTCCCCGACGTGGCGGATGTTTTGATCGTAGGCGCGGGCGCATCGGGAGCGGCCGTCGCATGGCGTCTCGCACAGGCCGGGTTCTCCGTCGTCTGCCTTGAGCAGGGCCGCTGGATTAACCCCTCTCTCTATCCGACCAATGAGCGGAACTGGGAGATTCTGGGGCGGCATGATTGGAACTGGGACCCAAATCGCCGACGGAACCCGGAGGACTATCCGGTCAACGACAGTGAGTCAGCGATCACTCCGCTCATGTTCGCAGCCGTCGGCGGAAGCACGATCCACTGGACGGCCCACGCGCCCCGATTCCATCCCTCCGATTTCAGGGTCAAATCTCTGGATGACGTCGCGGACGACTGGCCGTTCACTTACGACGATCTCGAGCCCTACTACGACCTGAACGATCTGATGATGGGCTGCTCCGGGATCAACGGCGACCCCGCGGTTCCGCCGCGGTCCCCGCGGCCGATGCCTCCGTTGCCGCTCGGCGAAGATGGCAAGCGAATGGCCGGGGCGTTCGACCGGCTCGGCTGGCACTGGTGGCCATCCGACAACTACGTCAACTCGACGCCCTACCTTGGCCGCGACGCTTGTAACTACTGCGGCCCGGTCGGCTTCGGCTGCACCAGGAAGGCCAAATCAAGCACCGACGTGACGTACTGGCCGGAGGCGATCCGGCTCGGCGCCGTCGTCAAAACCCACGCCCGCGTCTCCGAGATAACGGTTGGCTCGGACGGTCGGGCCACCGGTGCGAACTACCTCGACCGGGAGGGAACGGTTCACCACCAGGCTGCCCGGAGCGTCGTGGTGGCCGGTAACGGCGTCGGCACCCCGCGCACGCTGTTGATGTCGAAATCGGATGCCCATCCGGACGGGCTGCTTAATTCCAGCGGCCTCGTCGGCAAGAACCTGATGTTCCACCCATACTCGATCACGACGGGCTTGATTCCAGACCTGTCGGAGACCTGGAAAGGCCCGATGGGCAACATCCTGATGTGCCAGGAGTTCTACGAGACCGATCTCGCACGAGATTTTGTCCGCGGCTACGCGTTCCAGTTCAACCGCGGCTCCGGTCCGGTCAACACCTCGCTAGGGGGCGCGCACGAGCCGGTCAAGTGGGGCGCGGGTCACCACGAGGATTTCGCCGAACGTTTCGGCCACGTCGTGACGATGGCGGGCATCGGCGAGGACCTTCCTGAACTGCATAACACCGTGACGCTGGACGACAAACTCACGGACAGCAACGGCCTGCCCGCTCCGAAGGTCACCTACACACTGAGCGAAAACTCCCGCCGCCTTATGAGCCACTCGGTCAGATCCGCCACGCGTGCGCTTGAAGAAGCGGGCGCGACCCGGATCATGGCGAACCCGCTACTACGTTCCGGCGGATGGCATCTGATGGGGACGGCGCGGATGGGCGAAGACCCGGAGCGCTCAGTGGTCAATCAGTGGTGCCAGGCGCACGACGCGGACAACATTTTCGTGGTCGACGGCAGCGTGTTCGTGACGGCTGGAGCGGTGAACCCGACCCCGACCCTGCAGGCGATCGCACTTCGGGCGGCCGACTATATCGCTCACGAACGAGAGGATCTGAAGGGGTAGACCCCCGCGCGCCACGCCCGCCATCACCGCGCCGACCGGCAAAGAAGTTCCTGAAAAATAGACCTGATCAGGTTGATCCTCACAGGTTGAGGCAACCGGCCATACAAGCCGAGAGGAGACACATGCCGACCAGCGACGGGCAGCTCACGCCCGCAGACCGGACCGTGCTGACGCATGTGCTGGACCAGATCATCCCGCCGGACGGGGATTTCCCCGGCGCGGGCGGACTTGGTCTCGCCGAACGGGTGGAACGTTCGTCACAACGCTCGGCCCGCCTGCGGTCGGCGCTGTTATCGGTCCTGGACGCGCTGTCGCTCGATATCTCGTCCCGTGCCGAGGGCGGTTACGCAGCGCTCGAAGCGGAGAGGCAGATTTCAGCCCTTACAACGGTCGAGTCGAGCCTGCCCGAACAGTTCGCCGGGTTCATCGAACTCGTCTACGAGACGTACTACACCGACGATCGTGTTTACAAACGGATCGGCTGGGCCGGCCGACCGCCGCAACCCGAGGGGTTCGATCTCGATCCGTGGGATCCAGCAATTCTCGAGAACACCAGGAAACGCGCACCGTTCTGGCGGCAGCCGGCCTGAAGGCGGTGCGCGCCATCCGGCGTTCGTTTATCGTGTGCGGTCCGCGCAGGTTGACTATGTACAGGTCGATACGCCCGCTTCGGGCGCTTCGAAATCAGATCGATGAAAGGGACGCCTCGTAATGGACGCAGTGCAACTCAAAGAAACGCTCAAAGGCGGCGGCCATGTCTTCGGCTGCATGATCTCGGCGATGTCCGGGATCCGGTTCCAGGGAGCGCTGGCGGGCAGCACGCTCGATTTCGCGATCATCGACACCGAGCACGGCTCCCGTGACCGTGCAGAAAACCAGCTTCTGTGCAGCGTGCTGAGGCAGGCGGGGATCACGCCGATTATCCGCGTACCTATTCCGAAGTCGGAATGGGTGGCGATGGCCCTCGACGCCGGAGCGGCGGGCGTCCTCGTTCCTTACTGTGAAACCGTTGAAGAGGTTCAGGCGGTGGTCGCCACCGCCAAATGGCACCCGCTCAAGGGTGAGTACCTGATCCGGGCCGTGAGGGACGGCGTCCTCCCGAGCGATAAGACAAAGGCCTACCTCGAGAACCGCCACAGGGAATCGATCGTGATCATCGGCATCGAGTCCGTGCCCGGTCACGAGAACCTGGACGCAATCCTGGACGTCGGCGACATCGACGGCATCTTCATCGGTCCGAACGACATGTCGACCTCTCTCGGCATCCCGGACGACTACACGAACTCGAAATACACCGATGTGCTGAAGGACGTGATCGACCGCTCAGCCGCACGCGGCGTGCCGGTGATGATTCACCAGCAGACCATCGAGACCTCCACGACGGCGATCAACCTGGGCGCGAGGTTCATCATGCACTCGTCCGACGCAAGGTTGATGCAGTCCGCGATGCAGAACGACATGAACCAGTTGCGAGAGGCGGCCGGCGCGGCGAAGGCGGCGGCGGGCGACCACGTCGAGACCGTTTAGCGGAACGGGGAGTGGCCAGGGTTTGCCCGGATGGGTTTTACTCCGGGCAAACCCATGGATGGCCAGAAAACGGTTTCGTGTCCCCGGTGAATGGCAAGCGAATAGCCGGCAGACGGCCAGTTGACGAAAGGAATCAGATGGCCTGGAAAAGAGTAGTGCTCGAGATCGGCATGGGAACGGACATCAGGGGCAGGGACGACACGAAGGCCGCCGTAAGGGCCTTGCGGGACGCTCTGTGGCACAACTCGCTCAGCGCGGCGAACGCGCTCGGGTTGGACACCGACTCGATGCGGGTCGAGGTGACGATCGGCGTGCCGCATCCTGAAAAGGTGGACAAGGACGCAGTCCTGGCGGTACTGCCTCACGGGGCGGGAACGGTGAACGTCGTCGAAGGCGGCCTCGAAATCCTCAACGACGAGGGCACCGACGGGACTTTAATCGCAAGCGCAGCCGCCGTCGTGCGGCTCGATCTGCCGTAGGAGCGAATCATGCCACTCAAACGCGTGATCCTGGAAATGGGAACCGGTAACGACCTGCACGGCGGCGACTATACGAAGGCGGCTATCCGCGCCGTCAACGACGCCCTCCATCACAGCTCGCTCGGCATCACCCGGGCCATCGGCGCCGATATCGAATCGATGCAGGTCGAGGTGACGATCGGCGTGCAGGAACCGGGGAAGGTAGACACTGACGCGGTCAAGGCGACGCTCCCGCACGGTCAGGTGGTCGTCAAAGCTGTCAAAGGCGGCGTCGACGTGCCGGACGAGAATTCAGGCGACTTCGCGATCATCGCCAACGCGGCGATCGTGGTGAAGCTTGAGTTGCCGTAACTCGCCCGCAAGATTGTCCACCCGTACAGAGGCGGTGGCGCCCGTAGTTCAGTGGGTCCGACGCGGGCCTGGATTAGCTCGTGGCGCCTCTGAAGATTCGCATCCCACTATCAAGGTCTGCGACGATTAGTGATGGAACACCGGCTCACCGATAATGAAGCCGCCCCCTCCCTGGACATCAGCCCGGACACGCTCAGCGGGCTGGTGGAGCGCGACGGGGTCCCGGCCAGGAAGATCGGCGGTTCATGGCGACTGAGCCGTTCCCGGCTTGAAGAGTTCATCAACGCCGGCCCCAATGTGCGACGACCGCGGGTGCTTGTTATCCAGCCCGACCTTGATGAGTGCATGCGCCTGTTGAGCTATATCGACGCGCATGGCATAGCCAGCCAGGCGGTCGCAACTTTTGAGGAGGTCGACAATCTTCCAACCGGTCAGCCATGGGACATCGTGTTCCTCGCGCCGCAATCGGTGAGCGGAACGCTGCAGGGCGTTGCCCGCCTCCGGGAAGCGGGGCACGGCCCTAGAATCGTACTCATGATCGACCCCGGACAGTTGGGCGATGAGCTTGCCGTCCTGGACGAAGGGCCGGTGATCGCCCTCAGAAAACCGCTGTCAAAATCGGATGTCGATTCGATCCTCACGCTCGTTTCGGCCTGAGCCGCTCCCTCGGGTGCCCGGGCCGAAGGCCGCCGCAAATCGGCGGACGACCACGGCTCGGCGAACGGCCGGTTGCGTTAACCTGCGCATCCTCGACGATGGCCTTGCCCTTATATCAAGCCACGAATGTGCGAGGCCAGTTTCCTTCCGGGAGGTCAACGATGCCGGGACCAGGCCCTGTCCGAACTTCGCTGAAGCCATATGCCGTGATGCCGGTCCAACAGTATCTTGTCGACGCCGCATCAAAATGGCCGTTGAGGATCGCCGTCATAGACGGAGACCGCCGGTTCACTTTCGGTGAGATGAACGCCCACAGCGACCGTCTGGCAGCCGCCCTGGAGGGCATGGGAATCCGCAAGGGCGATCGCGTTGGGGTGCTCGCTCCAAACTGTGCTGAGTTTGAGATCGCGTTCTTCGGCGTCATGAAGGCCGGCGCTATCGTCACGACGATCAACTCCGGTTACCGCGAGCGGGAGATCGCCCACCAACTTAACAACAGCCGGGCATCGGTCCTGATCGTCCACGACTCCCTCCTGGAGATGGCGGAGGCCGCGAGACCGCTGCTGACGTCGCCTCCCCGCGTGGTCGTGATCCGAAGCGACGGGGTTGACCCGGACTCATTCTGGGGGCTGATAGCGGCATCGCCGGCCGAGGCGCCGTATGTGGAAATCGACCCGATGAATGACCTGGCGGCGCTGCCATATTCCAGCGGAACGACCGGCCTCTCAAAGGGTGTGATGCTGACCCATCACAACTTGACCTCCAACGTTGACCAGTTCCGAAATCGACCGGGTGAGTTCGCCGAGCCGCGGCCAGACGACGTGGTGATGGTCCACCTGCCGCTGTTCCACATTTACGGCATGAATGTCCTTATGAACCCTTGCATCGCTATTGGAAACGTACAGGTGATGATGGGCCGTTTTGACATGGACGAGTTTCTGGGCCTTCTGGAGCAGCACAGCGTGACGGCGCTGTACACCGTGCCCCCTGTGCTCGTCGGTTTGGCCCAGTACCCGGGCGTCAAAGACCACGACCTGTCTGCGCTGCGATTCATGGTGATCGGCGCGGCGCCGCTCTCGGAGGAGCTGCAATTGCGGGTCCAACAGGCAACCGGGGTGCCGGTACTCCAGGCCTACGGCATGACGGAGACCTCGCCGTACACCAATGCCGATTTTGCCGAGCCGAGCCGCGCACGACCGGGCTCGGTCGGGCCTGCCGCGGCCGACACCGAACAAAAGATCGTGGACCTTGAGGCCGGAACGGAAGAGCTGCCCAACGGCGAAGAGGGCGAGCTGCTCATGCGGGGGCCGCAGGTGATGAAAGGCTACTTCGACGACCCGGAGTCGACGGCCGAGACCCTGACCGAGGACGGCTGGCTGCACACAGGAGACATCGCCCGGATGGATCCCGACGGATACGTGTGGATCGTTGATCGGAAGAAGGAGCTCATCAAGTACAAAGGCTTCCAGGTTCCCCCCGCCGAGCTAGAAGGTTTGTTGCTCGAGCACGAAGCAGTCGCCGACTGCGCTGTGATCGGGAAGAACGACGTGGAGTCTGGCGAAATCCCGAAGGCTTTTGTGGTGCGAAAGGCCGAGACGGCCGTCACCGATGCCGACCTCATGAGGTTCGTCGCCGAGCGCGTCGCGACCTTCAAACAGATACGTGAAGTCGAGTTCATCGACGCGATACCAAAGAATCCGTCCGGCAAGATCCTCCGTCGGGTACTGATCGAGCGTGAGCGCGGCGGATAACAGGCCCGCGGTCCCAAAGGTCAACTCTTCCCCCGATGCTTGATTCCAAATCAGACGGTCCGCTTCCAACCATCTGGATTCCCACGCAGGTGGGAATCCAGATACACGGTTTGGGCATTACGCGCCCTGGGGACCAAGGCCGCGTCTGGATTCCCGACTACTCGGGAATGACGGTGTCCTCGGTGAGGGTTTATCCAGCAGAGCGAGTCGCCGTCCCACTGCCTCCTCGCTCCTCTAAAGACGCCACTAATCCCCGATGTAGAACTTCCTGAGGCCGCCCTCAATCTCGTACACCTGGCTGGCGTGTCGTGCTTAGCCCAGCGAGAACACCTTGAACGCCTCGGCATATCGCAGGCTCGCCTTGGCGCCGGTACGGCTCCGCCACTCGCGCATCCGTTCGTCGACCTCGGGATACTGCACCTGGCTGGCGTGCGACTTGAGAGCGTCGATCGACTTCAGCATGTCTTCTTCTGAAAGCTCGTTGAAGAAGTCACCGCGCTCCGGACCGAGCATTACCCACACTTCACGAACCTTGTGCGGCTCAAAGCCTTCGTCCAGCAGGTCAGGGTAGGTAAGCCGGTCACGCGCCGTTGGATAGACGGCGGACAGGGCGGCCTCACCCGCGGCCTGATGGTCCGGGTGGCCGACGTAGAAGCCCAGGTCCAGGCTTCGGGTCGGGTTCGGGCAGATCACGATGTCAGGTTTGTGACGCCGAATCTCACGGGCGATGGCCTTCCGGAGGGCGAGAGTCGGCTCGAGCTCAGAGTCCGGGAACCCGAGGAACTCCACGGTCTTGAGGCCGAGAACTTTGCCCGCAGCGATCTGCTCTTGCTCACGCATCCTGGACATCGACTCTTGCGTCTCGTTCGGATCGTCGCTGCCCTTGCTCCCGTCGGTGCACAGAACGTAGACGACCTCCAGCCCCTCCCGGATCATCTTCGCAACAGTGCCAGAGCAGCCGTACTCGGCGTCGTCGGCATGCGCCACCACGACCATGGCGCGCTTGTATGGCGGATCGGGATCAATCGCCCTCGGCATATGTGTTCGACCTCCTCTGTGGCGGTAACGGGCGCGCCGCGCCGCCACAGGTAATGTTCAAAAAGTGGTTGGCGCAACTGAAGTCGCGCCGGACGATTTTACATCCGTATCAGGCGTCTACGGCCACATCAGCGGGTCGCCGTCTTCCCGTTTTTCGTGCCTGCGCCGGCTCCAGACCGTAACGCCACCCTCGCCGACGACGTTGAACCGGAATTTCTCATTAAACAGCGCCGTGTGACGGTCGATACCGAGGTATGTAAACCGGCCAAACCGAGTCCACCGTCTCAGGCGCAACTTCAGGCTCGAGGCCGATGCGTACTGGGGGACGATCACCGCTCCCGGCAGGATGTTGAACGCGGCGCCCCAGGGTAACGGCGACGCCGGGATGCGGTCCCCGAACACTGAGGCGGCACCGCCGGAAGCCGCGATGACGCCGTTCAACTCGATCACGTTGCCGATGGCGACCCATGCGGCGCTGAATTGAAGCGTCTTGTACAGATAGCGGGCGTCGCCATCGGTCAGGTATATGACATTGGCGGCCTCGATCCGGGCAACCAGATCTTCGTCCATCGCAGAGTCTCGGTCGACGACAGGAATGGCGTCGGACTCGACCCCTAACTCGCGAAAATACGCCGCACCGGTCTCAGCCAGCCGCAGCGCGCGATCCGGCTCCTGGCCCGCCGCCGTCGGCAGGATCGCGACCCGCGGCGTCCCGATCACGTTGTCCAGCAGTACGCGATCGACGTACTTCATCTCCGGCTCAAACTCGCCGCCGCCCACCAGCACAAGGATGCCGTTCAACTCATAGCCCCTCTCGTGGACTGTTGGGGTCCGTTTCAAGTAACCGGAACATCATTTGGGACACGGCCCGGGACACCACTGGGCACATCAGTCCGCTTCACTCGATAGACCGGAGATAAATTCGACAACGGGCGGACCCGACAAATCACTCCTGTCGAACGCACCGAGATGGTCGACGCCCATACTGCAAAAGTAGCCACCTCCCGGGACCGTCAAAGCATCGTCTTCGACCCATGGCAGCATTCGGTCGTGCTCGCCGACGAACATCAGGGTCGGCACACAAAGCGACGGTAATTCTTCTTTGACCCCGGGCCAGCCCAGTAAACCTTCATCGGACAGTGCGAGCGCTTCTGGGTCCGGGTCCGGCAGTCCGCTCATCTCGGTGGTGTTCTGTCGCAGCGCCCTCCGCAAAGCGCGGGCGCTGCCGCGCCGGAGGGTCGCGGCGCGCCTCGCCACCCCCTCGCCCGTCAGACGAGTCGCGCGGGCGTGCATGCCGCCCACGACGAGACCCCGCAGCCGGTCTGGGTGCGTGAACGCCGTGGCCAGCGCAACCCGGCCGCCGAGCGAAAACCCCAGCATGTCGAATCGTTCGGCGCCCGCGGCGTCCGCAACCGCGCTCACGTCCGATATCCGATGCTCCATGCGGTACGCCTCGATATCGTGCGGCGTGTCGCTCCGGCCATGACCCAGGATGTCGAACGAAATCACCCGAGATCGCGGCGCCAGCCGGCCCAGCCAACCGGCGTCCCGCCAGCTCTGGGCCGACTGGGCGAATCCATGGTGGAGAAGGATCGGGAAGCCTTCGCCTTCTACCTCGTAATATAGGCGGCGGCCCAGCGAAGTTACGTACGGCATTATCGAAAGGGTAACGGAGCACGCCCTTCAGGGCGCACAGGGTACGGCTAATCCGGCCGACGGAAGATGTTGTTGTCCACGGCGGGGGCCGGACCGGCTGGCGCTGGCGCTTGAGGTGTGTCAACTTCGGGGGCATCCAGCGGCGCGACCGCGGTTCGTTCGAGAATCAGACCGTCGCCGATTTCGTATACCTCCTCGGCCATATCGAGCAGAGTCTGGTCGTGAGTGGTCGTGACGATCGCCATTTCTTCAGCGCCCGCCATCTGGCTAAACAGGCCGAAGATTGACTCCGCGTTCACGGAATCAAGCTCCCCGGTGGGCTCGTCCGCCAGGATCACAGACGGACGCATGGCGACGGCCCGGGCGATGGCGACCCGTTGCTGCTCACCGCCCGACAACTCAAACGGCCGGTGCTTCGCCCTCGGAAGTAGCCCGACCAGGTCGAGCACCTCAGCAGCCCTCTCATTACGCCGTCGCGATCCGATGCCCGCGATTCGCAGTGGTAGCTCTACGTTCTCGTAGGCCGAGAGCAGCGGCAAAAGTCCAAACGACTGGAACACGATCCCCACCCGATGCCGGCGGAGTTGGGTCATCTCCTTCTCGCCCATCCCGGCAAGGTCACGACCCTCGAACAACACCTGGCCAGAGGTCGGCGTGTCCAGTCCGGCGAGCAGGTTCAAGAGTGTCGTCTTGCCGGAACCCGAGCGGCCGACAATCGCCACGAACCGGCCGCGGTTAACCGTGAGGCTGATGTCGCGAACCGCATGCACCTCTTCGCCCTCAAGATGGAAGGTGCGGCCCACATGGTTGGCGACGAGGAGCGGCTGTGACGCGCCGTCAAGGGTCATGAGGTCCCACGTCCACTTGAATCACGAGTCGGGTCATGACCTGAGTTCTGCGACTCGTCCGTCCCGCCGGACGGACGTATTCGTACGCGGCCATCTTCAACGTCCGCCTGCACGAGTCGGTGGATGTCCAGACGGTCCAGCATCTCGCGTGGAATCTGGACGCGGCCGGAGGAGTCGACAAGGAGATGTTCTTCAACGTCCCGCCGTCCACCGCCGATCTGGCGATCAAAGCTGACCCTGCCTCGGATTTCGCTGCTTGTTTTGCCGTCACGGATGGCGACCGCCCGGCCGACCGATTGCGATACCGCGGGGTCGTGGGTCACGACGACGATGGTCGTGCCGAGTTCCCTGTTGACCGTGGCCATAAGATCAAGAATCTCCTGGCCGGTCTCCGTGTCCAGCTCGCCCGTCGGCTCGTCCGCGAGGAGAAGTGACGGGCGATTCCCGAGTGCCACGGCTATCGCCACACGCTGCTGCTCGCCCCCGGAAAGTTGCGCCGGCTTGTGCGAATGTCTGTCGCGCAGCCCCATCAGGTCCAGCAACTCTTCAGCCCGGCTACGGCGCTCACGGCCACCTGCGCCCGCAAGAAGCATCGGCAACTCCACGTTTTCTCGAGCGTTCAAATATGGGAACAGGTTGCGAGACGTTTGTTGCCACACGAATCCGACTTCCCGACGCCGGTACTCCACGATCTGCTCCGAACTCATGTTCAGCAGGTCGTACTCTCCGACGCGCACAAGACCGGCTGAAGGGGCGTCGTACCCGGCCAGGATGTTGAGCAGGGTCGACTTGCCGCTTCCGGACGCGCCGATGATCGCCATCACCTCGCCACGTGCAACCTCCAGCTCAAGACCGCGCAATGCGACGACCTCAAGGTCAGCGACCTTGTAGATCTTGAAAACGTCCCGGCAGGAGATGTAGGAGGCGCTGGTTGTCATGAGGCCATCAATATCGCGACTTGTGGATCATCGCTCGCCGAGCCGAAGCACGGTCTGAATTGACATACGGTAAACGTTGAACAGGATCGCGGCCACCACCACGAGGATGACGACCGCCAGCAAAGCGAACGTGATCCCGAACGCTGGCCAATCGATCTCCACGAGGATAGGTGGTACGACGCGGACCCCCTCCCCGGAGTTACTCAAGAACGGCAGCATCGTGGCGCCCAGACGCGTGCCCATAAAAATGCCGATGCCGATCGCCGCCCCGAGCACGAGTGCCTGCTCAAGGACGATGAGCGATAGCAGTTGACGCATCGAGAGACCGATGGTCCGCAACAGGGCGAACTCGCTTTTGCGGGCCTCGAACGTCACCTGCGAGTGGACCAGGAAGCCGACGCCGCTCACGAGCAACACCGTCGCAAAGGCGAGCGCCAACAGCACCGACCAGCCGGAACGTACTAGGGGATCGGTGGCGAGCACCTCCAGGGTGGAGTCACGGTCAACGATCCCGGAAAACGAGTATGGCAGGCGTTCGATCTCGGCGGATACGAGCCGTGCGACCACCGACGAATCGGCGTCTCCGGTGTCGATCCACAACTCGTTGAACTGGCTGGCGTTGCCTCCGAACGCGCCGAGGCGGTTTGTTGCGTTGAGGACGGCATCGATGTCCGCCACGATGAACGGGTCCCGGTTGGGATCGACCGTGGGTACGAATTCGATCTCGTCGACGATCTCAAGCACGAGACCCTGGTTCTCCAGGGAAGCCCGCATCACGTCTCCGATGTTCCGGCCCGAGCGCTCAAGAAACTCGCTGCTCGCCAGCACCGGAACCGGCGGCGATTGAGCCCCGGCGAAGATCGTCGGCCCGCCCCTGATTTCGATCTCACCCCAACTGAGGCTGACTGCGCCCTGTATTGGCTGATCGTTAGCGCCGGCGGCCGGAAGCAGCGGCGTTCCACTCCAACGAGCAGCGGCCGGGTCGTCGAAAGACTCAATGACCGTCACCGTCCCATCCGAGGAGACGGCGGCGATCTCGTCAATTAGCACGGTACCCGGCGGTATCTGGAACGCGCCCGCGCCGCCAGACGCAAAGCCGCTAAAAATCAGTGAGAGCAGACTCAGGGGCTGCACGGGAGTGATGTCGATGTTGATCCCGACCACTCGCACCCTCTCCGCGCTGCCTCCGATCGTGCACCAGCCGATCTCGCCGTCGGGCCCGGGCCGATCGTCACATCTGAATAACCGGGAGTTCTCAGCACGTGGCTCGAGCGTTCCGAGCGAACCGTTGGAGTACCTCCCGTTTGCGTCCCGGAAAGCGGCGAACACACGGAGTCCCGGTGTCGGCTGGCTCGGTCGCACGCGCATAGCCAGGAAACGCGTGTCGTCCGGCAGCAGGATGCCCGGGCTGTCGTTCACTGTGATCTTGTCCAACGCTTGCTGGATCGACCCGGCGTAAAGATCGGACCTCGACCATGCGACCTCGGCAAAGGTGTCAGTATCGACAGCGATCATTCGGAAGTCATCGACGCCAATAGCCCGATCGGCGACCCCGTCCCGTCGCGTGACCCGTGAGACCGCTTCCACGCCATCAATCCGCTCAATACGAGCGACGATATCCGCACTTGGCTGCCGGGGCCTCGGCGCGACGCCGGTCACCCGCACGTCTGCGCCGGTCTCGTACAAAACCTGGTCGCTGCCGCTACGGTCCAGAGTTGCGCCGAAGTTGGCCGCAAAAATGCCCAGCCCGGCCGTCAGGATGAACAGCAAAGAAAGCCGCGAGTAGTGCGCCGGGTTGCGCGCCATCGTCCACAGTCCGAGCACCATCGTCGGCGACACCAGTCGGTAGAAAATCCTGCCAGACAGCAGCCGCGCGAGAAGCTCCATCGTCACCGGAAATAGCCGCAACAGGACAAGACCAGCGACCACCAAAAACAACGCCGGTATGGCGAGTGTGATCTGATCCACCGTGTTCTCGCCCGCAAGATTTTCCGCGGCGACCGATCCTCTGGACTGAAGCTGCGCCAGAAGCACGACGATGATCCCGAGTGATGCGACATCCAGGTAGTAGCGCTGGAAGGCTGACCGGCCGGAGGCGCGTGCGGTTCGGCTTCGGTGCGTGAGTAGCCCGACACGCGACGCCCTGAGCGCAGGGTAGAACAGCGCGAAGAAGCTGAGCGCCCCGCCCAGCATCGCAAGCCGATACGCCTCCCAACCAAGGCTGACAGGCAATGCGGCCCCGCCGTTGAGATCATTAAACCAGGGCAGCGTTCCGGCGTACTTGATCGCGAGCGCTGCGATCGGCGGTCCTATCGCAACGGCGACGGCGGACAGCACCCCGGCCTCAATGACAAACACGGCAACGATCTGACTGCCGCTCGCCCCGCGCGTCCGGAGCAGAGAGATCTCTTCACGTTGCGCGTCGACCAGGAGGCTCGCGAGCGTTATGGCGTAGTACAGAACTACAAGAACGACGAGCACCAGGACGATGATCATCGGGAGCCGGTTGAAAAACAGGCGCGTCTCGAAGTCAGCCAGCGTGGTGTCGAGCCCTGTTATCTGCCGGTATGCGTTGCTCTCCGCCCTCAATGTCGCCTCCAGGCTTGCCAGGGCGTCAACGACGCCACGCGCGCCCTCGGCATCAATGGCATCGGGGTCTATGTCGAGGGTCCAGCCGTACGACGCCGTCATGTTCGGCATCTGCACCGCGAGGCCATCCACAAAGGTCGCCTCGGAGATCACCGATACAGCGAAAGCGAAGTTGAGCGACTTGAACGCGAAGATGTCGTCGTACACTCGCCAGAAGGTCGAGTCCGGTTCACGCCGTTCAAATATCCCGACGACGACCGGTTCCGGTGACGGATTAATGTGGCTCCAGAACGGCACAGCGGCGTAACTGTCGCCAACGGAGAGGCCGTACGCCTCCGCAACGCTCGCC
>JAQBUX010000338.1 GCA_027623795.1 Chloroflexota bacterium | reverse complement strand
CTGGGTTGTGGTCTCGGCATACCTTCTTGATCGTTGTCGCCAGTTTCTCTCTAGCTTCCGTGTAGGTTGCGGATTCCGGCCAAGTCGGACACTCATTCCGATTCAAGTCGGACACTCATTCCGGTCATGTCGGACACCCCCGGAGCGAAGCGACGCTGGCTGATTGAATGTGTACCACAATGGACTCGATTTGAGTCAAGCGTCCTGTGTCTGCTGACTCCGTCGGAGCCCGCGCAAGCGGGGCGACGCTTTGTTTCCTTTCCTGTCCTCCACCCCCCATTTAAAGAAGCCACTTGAGTGTATGGTCCCGAGTCTCTCGGGACCCTCAGATCCCGGTGGCTGGTGGTTTAGGCCTTCGGCTTGGAACCACCCCCCTTCAGGGTCTTGCGTATGGACTCACCCTTGAGGTCGATGCGGTGGGCGCCGTGGATGAGACGGTCCAGGATGGCGTCGGCCACCGTGGCGTCGCCGATCAGCTCGTGCCAGCGCGTGGTTGGAAACTGGCTGGTGATCAGCGTGGCGCCCGCGCCGTGGCGGTCGTCGAGGATCTCCAGGAAGTCGCGGTACTGTCCCGCGGCGGCCTTCTCCATGCCCCAGTCGTCAATGACCAGGAGGCGCGTCTTGGAGAGCTTCTTCAGCAACGTGGGCAGGCTGCCGTCGGCCTGGCCGGCAAGCAGTTCCCGGAACAGCTTGGGCGCGTAGAAGTACATCACGCGATGGCCATCGCGGCATGCCTTCTGTGCCAACGCACAGGCCAGGTAGCTCTTGCCCAAGCCGGTCGATCCGGTGATGATGCAGTTCTGCCCGTATTGCACCCAGTCGCTGGCGGCGAGTTGATCGATGACGCTGCGCTGCAGCCCCCGGTGGTGGCGGTAGTCGATGTCCTCCACACAGGCCGGCTGCCGCAACTTGGCGAACCTCAGGCGGGTCGAGAGCGCCCGATTTTCCTTCCACAGCCACTGCCGCTCCACCAGCAGCGCCAGCCGGTCCTCGAAGCTCCAGGTGCCCAGATCGGCGGTCTTGCGCTGCTCTTCCAGCGCCGCGACCATCCCGTTGAGTTTCATTGCGAGCAACTTGTCGATCGTCGGTTCCAGCAACATATCGAACCCTCCTATTGGTAGTACTCGGCGCCGCGGACATTGTCGTGCGCCACGATGACGGGCGCGGGTTGAGCCTCCGGCAGCGGGAGGCGATCCCGCCCGCTCTTGAGCATGTTCTCGATATGCCGGTAGCCAACGATGTTTAGCTTTATGGCTCTCCCGCAGGCTTGGTTCACCCGGGCGTTGCTATAGCGCTTACCGAGCCGGATCAGCCCGAGACAGGGTCGAAAGCCATGTTCGGGCAGGGGGCGACTGGCCATGATCTGGTGGGCCGCCGCGCGGCAGTGCGGACCGATCGTCGCCGCCCAGGACTCGATCCGCTCGGGCGTCCACGCCAGGTGCTGCTGGTGCGCCGGCGGCCGGTGTTCCGGCAACGTCGTGTGTCGGCCTTTCAGGAAGCTGCGCGCATGCACCGCGACGCGCTGCGACTTATGAAAGCATTCCACGCTCGCCTGCGTATACCGCGCCGACACGCGCCGCTTGATCAGGCCAAAGGGCACGCTATAGTAGTGCCCATCGATCTC
Organism: Chloroflexota bacterium; assembly: GCA_027623795.1. Taxonomy (GTDB): domain Bacteria; phylum Chloroflexota; class Dehalococcoidia; order Lucifugimonadales; family Lucifugimonadaceae. The sequence goes on along the minus strand of JAQBUX010000338.1, from coordinate 1,210 downwards.
GACATGGTAATCGACGTTCACGCCGATGTCCCCCTTCCACTCGGCCAACTCGTAGCGTCGTTCCGGCAGGGGCTTGAGCACGGGCCGCTCCATCCGCTCGAAGACGTCCCGTCGGCAGCCCGGCAGTTTCTTGAACGGATGGTCGTTCAACCGCGTCAACAGCCGTCCCACGGCTGCGTTGACCTCGCCCAAGGAGAAGAACATGTGGTGCCGCAGTGCCGCCAGGATCCAGCGTTCGGCGATCAGGACGCCACCCTCGACTTTCGCCTTGTCTTTGGGCCTGCGCGATCGCGCCGGAATCACCGCGAACCCGTAGTGCTCAGCCAACTCCTGGTACGTCAGGTTGATATCCGGATCGTACCGGCACGGGTTCTTGACCGCCGTCTTGGTGTTGTCGGGCACCACGACCAGGGGCACCCCGCGGATGAACTCCAGGCTGCGCACATGCGCGCCGATCCAGTCTGGCAGCTGCTCGGTCGGGGTCACTTCGGCATAGGTGTAGTTGCTGCAGCCCAACACGGCGACGAACAGGTGCCCCCGCGTCACCATCCCCGTCTCGGCATCGATGATCGGGATCGTGTCACCCGCGTAATCCACGAACAGCTTCTCGCCCGCGCGGTGTTCCTGCCGCAGGCTGACGGCTTGCTTCCCGAGCCAGTCCCGATACAACTGGCAGTACTGACTGTAGCTGTAGCCTTCCGGCGTATGGACCCGGTATTCCTCCCAGAGCAACTGCAGGGTCACATGCGGCCCCCGCATCTCGTTGCGCATGTAGATCAGGTCAGGCTGGGCGCGCGGAGCGCTCAGGCACTCCCGGACCGGGAAGAGCAGCGCATCGAGGTGCTCCTCGGCCATCCCCTCCGGCAGCGGCCAACCCAGGCCGGCGGCATGCGCGCGTGTCAAATAATCCGACACTGTGCTGCGCGCCAGACCGCAACTGCGCGCAACCTTCCGCACCGACAACTTCTGCTCCAGACTCAACCGGAGCACCTCGCCTAACTTCCGCATGGATAACGTCTCCCAGGCCATCTGCGTCTCCTTTGTTTGGAGTCGCAGCATGCCTTGTGTTACCCAGCGTCGCTATCCCTCCTCCCGGGGTGTCCGACTTGACCGGAATGAGTGTCCGACTTGAATCGGAACAGGTGTCCGACTTGAATCGGAATCGGTGTCCGACTTGAATCGGAATACGCACGTGCCGCTGCTGTTCATG
>JAQBUX010000337.1 GCA_027623795.1 Chloroflexota bacterium | reverse complement strand
CACCGAGTCGAGCCTGACGGCGGCAGATGTCGAGGTGCCGGGCGATGTGTCGTCCGCCGCATTCTGGATAGTCGCCGCCGCGGTACATCCGGACGCCGATATCACCCTCTCCAACGTCGGCGTAAACCCGACACGGACGGGGATCTTTAACGTCCTTCGGGCGATGGGAGCGGAGATCGAGCTCGTGAACAAGCGTAACGTCGCCGGCGAGCCCGTCGCCGATGTACGTGTACGCTCCTCTGAATTGAAGGGCGTCGAGATTAGCGGGGACATCGTTCCCCTGATGATCGACGAAATACCGGTCGTCGCCGTGGCGGCCGCGATGGCGGAGGGCACGACCCGGATCACCGAGGCAAAAGAGCTTCGGGTCAAAGAGTCAGACCGGATCGCGGCGACCGTCGCGTGGCTCGACGCGACCGGTGTGCGGTACGAAGAGGCCGAGGACGGGATGACGATCCACGGCGCGGGGCGAATTCGATCCGCAACAGCAGACAGCTTCGGCGATCACCGCATAGCTATGGCGCTCGCAATCGCCGGGCTGGTGAGCGACGGCGCAATCGGCATCGAGCGACCCGAGTCCGTCGACATCTCCTACCCGACCTTCTGGCGCGACCTCGACACGCTGTCCGGAATTACCACGTGACGGAGGACGTCGGCGGACATCAACGGCCTGGTCGCAGGCGCGCGATGGTGGTCGTTATGTCTGGACCGTCCGGCGTCGGCAAAGACGCCATCCTGGAGCGCATGGCGGAGCTCAAGTACCCTTTCCACTTCGTCATAACCGCCACAACGCGGGCCCCGCGTCCGGGAGAGGTGGAGGGTGTCAACCACTACTTTGTGGACCGTGCGCGATTTCAGGAACTGATCGATACCAATGAGCTGCTTGAGCACGCCGAGGTGTACGGAAATATGTACGGCGTGCCCAAACAACAGGTCCGGGACGCTCTCGCCGCAGGGCAGCATGTGATGATCCGGGTCGACGTCCAGGGCGCGGCGCGTATCCGGCAGTTAGTCGCCGACGCTCTTCTGATCTTTATCATGCCGCCGACCCTTGTTAGTCTCCAACAGCGCCTCGAGGATCGCGGGGTCGACGCGATCGAGGCGATCACCGTGCGCCGCTCGAGGGCCATCGACGAGATAAACGAGGCGACCTGGTTCGACCACTCGGTCGTCAACCACGACCAGCGATTGGACGACGCCGTGCGGGACGTGATCGGCATCATTGACCGTGAGGCGGAGCGCAACCCTCCACGCGTATTCGTCCTCTAGTTCACGTATAGTCTCGGCGTGACCGGGGTCGATCGGCGTCGCAACAAGCGGCCTGGCATTCGCACCCGGCTTCCGGCCGTAGGAACCAAACACCCGGAAGAGAGAAGACGGAGTTAATTTTGCCGGACGAGATCGGCCTGTTCGAGGCTATCGATACTCAGCGGGCGCTTCGCTACATAAAGCCCGACCCTGTCCCTCCGGAGATGCTGGACCGCATCCTCTCGGCCGCTACCCGTGCTCCAAGCGGCGGTAACAACCAGCCGTGGGAGTTCGTGATCGTCCAGGATCAGGACGTGAAGACGAAGATCGCCCGGTTTTACCGACAAGCATGGGACGATAGTTACGGCCAGTCGCGTGACCCGGGGCCCCTCGGGGCGCGTTCATACAGCTCGGCGGAGCATCTCGCCCACCACATCGCCGAAGCGCCGCTCTGGATCTTCGTCTGTGTTCGCCACGACGGTTCGCCCCCGACGATGTGGCGCGGCGCGTCCGTTTACCCCGCTGTTCAAAACATGCTTCTGGCGGCACGTGGCCTCGGACTTGCCAGCGTGCTGACGACGTTCCATACGCGTTTCGAAAAAGAGGTCGCCGAGATCCTGGGGCTTCCGGAAAACGTTCAGACGGCGGCCCTGTTGCCGTTCGGTTTTCCGGAAGATGGCAGGGGCTACGGACCGACGCGTCGGGCGCCTGTCGACGAGTTTCTGCACTTCGACCGCTGGTAACGGATCAGGCGGCTGAGCGGTGAGATTCCCTACAGGCCCCGGTAGTGAACCTTGCGGAGCCTGTCGACCTGGCTCTTGACGTACTCGGACCGCGTCATCGCCGGGCTGTGAGTCGCCAACACCTCGCGCGCCTTCGCAGCGTTGTCAGACAGCAGGTCCACCACGGTCAACGCGAGGGTGATCGCCGAATCCACGACGGCGCGGCGGTAGTCCGAGATGATGTAGTCGATCCCGTGCCCGGTGCCGTCCGCTGCCGCGACGTACGGATGCAACACCGGAATGATCTGCGAAAGATCGCCCATGTCCGTCGAGCCTCCGGCGTTGGTTTCGGGCGGCTGCGACATCACGCTGTCGTTGCCGAACTCGGCCGCGGCGTTGGCGGAAAACAACTCCGCCATCCCGGCGTTGTTGTGGAGCGGCAGATACCCGGGGATCGACACGATCTCGAGATCAGCGCCCATCGCAAGAGCCCCGGCGCGGTAACAGTTCTCCACGCGAGCGGCAATCTTTTCGACCATCTGAATTGTGCGCCCGCGCACGCGTCCTTCGTAAATGACCTCTGCCGGCACTGCATTTGTCGCGACGCCGCCGCGGGTGATGATTCCGTGGACGCGAATCTGCTCCTCGTCCTCAAACGTCTCCCGCTGGGCGTTGACGGCGGACAGCGCGAGGATCGCCGCCTGGAGCGCGTTCACACCCTGGTGGGGGGCGCCGCCGGCGTGCGCCGCTTTTCCGATAAACCTGACGTAGTGGACGACGTGCGCATTGCTCGTGCCGCCGACGATAAACCTTCGTTGCGCTTTGCTGGAACTGGTGTGGACCATCATCGCCATGTCCACGTCGTCGAACG
>JAQBUX010000336.1 GCA_027623795.1 Chloroflexota bacterium | reverse complement strand
GGTGGACGCGCTCGCCGCCCAGGCCCCGGTGTGGACGCCGGGAGAGGCGCAGGGGTATCACGCCGTCACATTCGGCTGGCTGGTCGGAGAGGTAATCCGCCGGATCGGCGGCAAGAGCGTCGGCGCGTTTCTCCGGGATGAAGTCACGGACCCACTTAACGTGGACTTTCTCATTGGATTTGGGCCGGAGGAGGATCACCGCGTGGCCGACATGTTGAAGCCGGTCCAGACGGCGTCCACATGGCCCAGTTCCAACCCGGTCGCGGGCGCGGCCGATCCGAATTCGATCCCCTTCCGCGCTTTCTCCATCGCTCCGCCCGGTCACGGCGCGCACGTCAACAGCCGACAGTACCGGGCGGCTGAGGTTCCGGCTGCCAACGGGCATGGAAACGCGCGGGCGTTGGCCCGTGTGTACGGGGCGCTTGCCAGCGGCGGGGAGGTCGATGGCGTCAACTTGCTCAGCCCCGGGGCGATCGAGCTCGCCCGCGCTGAACAGGTATTTGAGCCCGATCTCGTGTTGACCACCCGACCCCGAACCCGCAGGTCACTCGGTTTCATGCTCCCTGTGCCGGACCAGGGTGACGTGCGAGGCCCGCAGGCGTTCGGCCACGCCGGAATGGGTGGTTCACTCGGATACGCAGACCCGGAGACGCACATCGGATTCGGTTACACGATGAATCAGATGTGGAGCGGGGGTGACGACCCCGATCCGCGCGCCCAGGGGTTGGCGGCAGCCGTTAACGAGTCTCTCGACCGGTAGGGAAACGCATCCCCTTGGCAGTTCCTTAGCCCGTCAGCAGCTCCAGCACGTGGTCGTGTAACAACCCGTTCGTCGCGACCAGATTGGCGAGGTCGATGCCACGGTTCCCGTCCCGGTCGGTCGCCCGGCCACCGGCCTCTTCGATAATCGTCAGCATCGGCGCGACGTCCCATATGTTCATCTGCGGGTCGATATGGATATCGATGCGACCGGTTGCAACCAACAGATAGCCGTAGCAGTCGCCCCAGCCGCGGTCCATCCCCGCGACCCTTCGCAATCTGTCGTATCCCGCAAAGGTCCCGACCTCGTCAAATCCTTTGACAGATGTCACGGACATACAGGCGTCGCCGATGTCCGACACGTTGGAAACGCGAGCCCGCCTTGGCTCGTCCGGAAAAGTCTCCCCATCCTGTATCGGCTTGACATTGTTCGCCCACCACGCGCCCAGTCCAGTCCCTGCCCACACGATCTCGTGCAACGCCGGGAACGCGATCACACCGGCTGCCGGTTCTCCGTCGCGCTCCAGCCCGATCGTCGGGCCCCAGAGCGGCACGCCGCGCACGAACGACTCCGTGCCGTCCACCGGGTCAAGGTACCAGCGAAAGCCCGTCGTGCCGGACTGCTCGCCGAACTCTTCGCCCAGTACGGCGTCGTCCGGAAACGCTTCCGCTAGGTTACGGCGAATGAGCTCCTCGGCTTCGCGGTCGGCGCGGGTCACCGGGGATGCGTCGTCCTTCCGGTCGATAACAAGGTCGGTCGTCTGGAAATAGCCGAGGGCGTGTTCACCCGCCGCCCGCGCCGCGCCCACTGCGAACTCAAGCCGGGCACGAAGGTCGGCGGCGTCAACTGACGGCAACCCGGTCTCCGGGAACTTCTGGATCATCTGGTCGGCCGGAACGTGACCTAAACGGGGTTCTCAGGACTGCCCTTCGTCCGGGCCGCAGCGACATCCACCGTAGTGTCCCTCTGAATCGTCGGAGTGAACGTGATGTCGTCAATCATCGTGCGAGCGGGCAAAGTGGCCGCCAGTAGGATGCCTTCGGCGATGTCTTCCGGCTGCATCATCGACGATCGTGCAGCGGCGTCAGGCACGTGCGGGCGGTTGTTCAAGATGGGAGTGTCGACCTCGGCCGGGTAGATCGTGGTCGCCCTTATGCCCTGCTGGCGCAACTCGCCCCGCAGGTTGTCCATGTATAACTTTGCGGCCGCCTTGGCCGGCCCGTACGCGATGCCGCCGAGCAGCCCGGCGCGCATCGCCGCCATCGACGACACCAGAATGACCGTGCCCTCCCCGGCTTCGAGCATCGGCGGGAGCAGCAATCTCGTCAGTTGCGCGGGCCCCGCCACGTTTACGGCGTATACGCTGTCAAACTCCTCGCGCGATATCCATCGAGCGCTGCGGACCTTGGAACTGTGACCGGCGTTGTTCACAAGGATGTCCACCCGGCCGTGCTTCTCCAGCGCGTACGCGGCGAGCGCCTCTATGGACGCCTGGTCCTCCATGTCCGCTGTCTTTGCGGTGATCTTCCCGCCCGCGGCCCTGATTTCGGACACGGCCTCGTCGAGTGGAGCCTGACGGCGCCCGGCGATCACCAGCTCAGCGCCTTCGGCGGCGAACATCGAAGCGGCGCTTCGGCCTATCCCGGTGCCGGCGCCAGTGATAAGGGCTACCTTGCCGTCCAGCTTGCCCATGGAACGTCCTCTCGGTCAGTCGATATGAGTTGATCGGGGGCCGTTCTCGGACCCCGGAAAAGCCGCCGGAGTCTAGCACAGGGCATCGTTCTAAGCGGCGGCCATGAAACGCGTCAATCGCGATCGATGTGCGGCCCGGGGCGCTTTGAGACCGTGCCAGGCCGCCGTTTGCCCCGGCGGAGTGGCAGCGTCACGATTGCGTGGTGGCCGGGGCGTCCTTCGAGAGCCTCAGGACGCTTGTCCCGGTTGGGCGCGGGATTGGCGTCCGGTGTCGATCAGACGGGCCTATCTGGAGGGGCGGGGCTCGCCCGCCCTCGGGCGTATGCCATACGCCCCTACTCGGCGTCGCCCCGTAACATCATCGCCGCTACTTCCCGACCCATGCGAACGCTGTA
>JAQBUX010000026.1 GCA_027623795.1 Chloroflexota bacterium | reverse complement strand
TGTGAAGACGCGCTGTCGATCGGGACGCTGGAAGTGCTGGAGCCTGGCGAGTACTGGCGAGTGCTGCAGGCTGTTGCGGTAGACGGCGACGTGTACGACCTGACCGCCGGCCAGGGAGCGCTCGATACGATCACGATCCTTCCTGTGATCGCCGATGAAACAACCACGGCGGATGTCGTCTGCGCCTCGACCCGTGCGGCCCAATTGCCGATCGAGTTTGTACAGGCCGGAGACGTCATCTCGACCGCGTTTGACGGGATCAACGTTGCGAACTGCACATTCCCCGAGGAGATCGAGTCAGTGACGGTGGTTATCACCAACGTCGAGACGGGAGCGACCCACACGCAGGTCTTCTCGCTGCCTGAGGCCACAGATCAGGTGAGCTTCCCGCTGGGTGTCGACGCATTGTCGTTCGGGACGCTTGAGGTTGTGGAGCCGGGTGAGTACGAGCGGGTGCTACAAGCGGTAGCCGTGGCCGGCGATGTATACGACCTGACGGCCGGTCAAGGAGCGCTGGACACGGTCACGGTCCTGCCTGAGTCCGCGTAGCCGCGTCCAGTAGAAGGTCTCCTTCGGAATGAGTGCCGGGGCCATGCGCCCCGGCACTTCCTTTTTGACTCTCCGCCGCAGCGTGTGTTTAGACCGCCTGGAGTTCCTTGTGCACACCGGCGGGCAGTTCGACCCGGATGCCGTCGCCGGGGCGTACATCCCCACCACTGAGGACGATCGACATCACGCCCGCCTTAAATACCGGCTGTCCGTCCCGATCCTTTCCGATCACGGCCGCCATCAGCCCTGGCTGAATTCCGTCCAGTTGCGCGCAGGGGTTTCGCAACCCGGTCACCTCGACCACCGCCTCGTCGCCGAGATGGAGCCTTGTGCCGAGCGGCAAACTGAGCAGGTCCACCCCGCGCGTCATCACGTTTTCGCCCATCTCGCCGGCCTTGACGTTAATCCCCGCCTCGCGCAGTTCATCGACTAACTCGCCATGGATCAGGTGGACCTGGCGCAGGTTCGGCTCCGTCGGGTCACGCCGAACGCGCGACCGGTGTTTCACCGTGACGCCCATATGCGCGTCGCCCTCCACGCCGCGACCTACGATCAACCGCACACTCGGCTGGTTCGGCTTTGTCATCGTGTGAGTCGCGCTGACGCTGACCGCCTCGACAGTTCCGTCCGGGACTGGCATTTACAGGATCCCCTTTAGCCGCTCGATTACGCGGCGGTTGTGTTGTGCGAACTGTTCATCGCCGTGAGAAATTGCCCACGGAACGCCTCCAACGGCGTTGATCAACGTGATCTGGTCCGACTGCCGCCATTCAGTCTCGGTGGGCGAGCGTCCGTAGCCCTCGAAGAACGCGTCGCGGAGTTGGGGCGTGTCAATCCAGTAGTCGTGGGTCATTCTCTGGATATCCTCGACCCAGTACCCGGGACGAGAACGTTCCCAGTCGATCACGCCAATTTTCGCGTCGTCTTCGTGTTGAAGCCAGTTGCGTGGAGAGTAGTCGCCGTGCATCGGTACGATGGTCAACCCGTCCCAGAGACCTGGACGCTGGAAAACTTCTGTCACCCAATCGAAGGTGTGCGGATCGAGGTGCGGTCGTGCGGCCTCAACGTATCGTGCGTGCTCCTCGGTTCCGTAGCGCTGCACACGCGACTCGCCGCTGAGATCGACGTCGATATCGTGGAACGCCCGGGCAAGTCGGCCAGCTCTGACGTAAGTGGACTTAAGGACGTCCGGCGACGGAGGTGAGCCATCGATAATCTCGCCGGGCAGCTCCGTCAGGATCACCGCGCCAGGCTCATCACTGCTCGCAACGATCTCCGGCGCTTCCCACCACGACCCTGCGGGCAACCGCGTTACCCAGTCGCGAATCGCCCTGACCTCGGACGCGTAGTGGTGCTGAGACTCGTGGCGTTTCAGATAAAAGCCGGTCCCATCGGCCGCCTCGATCCGCCACGTCACGGACTTCCTGCCGAACGCCCGCGACCTGTCCTCGATCTTGAGGCCGCTCCCTAGAGTGGAAGCGGCGAACCGTCGCAGTTCGTTCAGTTCAGGAATACCTGCCGTCACGTCAAACGCTGCCTCGGGGTGCTGCGCCACCGGGTCGATCGCCGCCATCAGGGTACGACGCGCCATGGGCGCACACCCGTACTCTCGGGCGAAGGCCGATGTGGGTCATACTCCGTCCGAACCCCGTCCCAGGAGATGGAGCGTTCGGTCACGCATCCAGGCGTAGTCCGCTGAGTTTGACGATTTCGCATACCAGCGCTGCGCATCGAGGCTGATGTAACACTGATAGCACAGCAGGCGCTCTTCGAAATGATCGACCGGCCGATCCGTTTCCTGGTAGTACCGCCTGAATCTCGACCGATAATCGAGCGCCGGAGACCCGAGGTCCATCCAGGCAACGTCGTACAGGAAATCGCCGTACATCGCGTTGGCCCAGTCGAGTACCGCGGTGATCTTCTCGTTTTGCACCATCACGTTGCCGTAGGCGTAATCACCGTGCACCAGGGATCGCTCCGCGGGGCAGAACTCCAGAAGCGCCGTCATGTGCCCGTAGATCCGATCAAAGAACTGCCGGTCCAGGAACGTATCGTTGAAGTAGTGATGCCAGGCGCCGTAAAAACTACCCGGTTCGCCTTCCGCCGCAACGTCCAGAAGGGCCTCCGGCCAGGTTGGGAACGTGCCGCGGCCGTCACCGTCGAACATGCCGTACCCGATCGTGTCGCTGATATCCGTCCGGTGGATCGCGTCCAGCGTCTCGATTAATTGCGTAACGACCGGCCAGTCGTCTTCGCCATGCCAGCCCCTCAGTGGCACACCGGGGACCAGGGAGGCGATCGCGTAATGCAAGTCGCCCGAGACGCCCTGCTGGATTATCGGGGGAACCGGCACTTCGGACGAGGCGAGGCGTTTGGCGACGAACCGGTCTTTTTCGATGGATTCGGCGGTGACCGGCTTCACGAATCGGACGATGAAGCCTTTGCCGCCTACGTCAAAGGAGAACACACGGGCGATCTGGCCGGTGTCTACGGGGGCGATATCTTCGACCGCGGCGCCAAAATGTCTGGATAGGACCGCCTGCACCTGTCGACGTTCGATCGAGGGTTTGATCATTCCAACAGGATATCCGGCCAAGGGGGTTCCGCCGGCAGGGTGATTTTACGATTCGGCCCTCCGGGCACTCTGAGTTCATCCGGCAGCACGCCCGCCTATCTACCCGGCGCCCGCTGGTGCTACGATCACCGGCCTTATGCGAATAACCGTTCAGCTTCGCGACGCCGTCGCGGAGGCGCTCACCGCGGCTCAGGCCGCGGGAGCGCTCCCGGCTGCGGGCGCGGCCGATATTGCTATCGAGCAGCCCCGGGATCAGGGCCACGGCGACTTCGCGACGAATCTGCCTCTCCGGCTCGCCCGCGCCATGAAGATGGCGCCGCCCGCCATCGCTTCGGCGATTGTCGAAGCATTTCCAGCGAGCCCCGATGTTGACCATGTCGAGGTCGCCGGTCCCGGGTTTATCAACATCACGCTGTCCGACGCCTGGTTCCAGGATCAGGTCGAGGAGATACGCGCCGCGGGCTCTGCATTCGGCAACACGGACTCGAAATCCGGCCAGCGCATCCAGGTCGAGTTCGTGAGCGTCAACCCGACGGGACCTCTCCACGTTGGACACGCCCGCGGGGCCGTCATCGGTAGCGGGCTCGCCAACTTGCTCGAAGCGGCGGGCGCGGACGTGACGCGTGAGTACTACGTCAACGACGCCGGCAATCAGATGCGGGTGTTCGTGGAGACCCTGTACGCCCGCTACATGCAGGCGGCAGGCCGGGACGTGCCGCTTCCGGAACCGGCGTACCCCGGGGAGTACGTGCTCGACCTGGCGCGCGATATCCAGCTTGAGGACGGGGGGGCGCTGGTCGATCTGCCGCGTGAGGAAGCGATAACCGCGCTGCAAAAACCGGGCCTCGACCGCACCCTGGCGCTGATCCGGGCAGACCTTGAACAGCTCGGTATCACATACGACGTATGGTTCAGCGAACAGTCGCTGTTTGATTCCGGCCGATTTGACTCCGCTATGAAGGAACTCGAAGACGGCGGATATCTTGTGGACCGCGACGGCGCCCGGTGGTTTGCCTCAACACAGCTCGGCGAAGACAAGGACAACGTCGTCATCAGGAGCACCGGAGGGCACACCTACTTCGCGAGCGACATCGCCTACCACGCGGAGAAGTTTAAGGACCGCAAATTCGACGAGGTGATCGACGTTTGGGGCGCTGACCACCACGGCCACGTGGCACGGATGAAGGCGATGGCGACCGCGCTCGGCATTGATCCCTCCAGACTCACGATCATCCTCAACCAGATTGTGTCCTTCAGAGAGGGCGGCGAGTCACTGCGCTTCAGCAAGCGCAAGAACGTCATCGTCACGGTGCGCGAGCTGGTGGATGAGGTGGGGGCGGACGCCGTCCGCTACACCTTCTTGAGCCGCGGAGCGGAGGCCCAGATGGAGTTCGATCTGGACCTTGCCAAGCAGCAGTCCACCGAAAATCCGGTTTACTACGTCCAGTACGCACATGCCCGTCTGGCAGGCATCCTGCGCACGGCCGCGGAACATAAGGTCACATGGGAAGATGGCGATATTCGACTGTTGACCCACGAGTTGGAGATCGACCTTATCCGCCAGATCGTGGCACTACCCGATGTGGTGGACCGCGCCGCTGAACGTAATGAGCCGCAACAGATTCCGCACTACGCAACGGCGGTCGCCCGATCTCTCCAGAGGTTCTACGAAGCGTGCCGGGTCATCTCGGACGAAGAGGACGATCTGCCCGTGTCGAAAGCACGGCTAAAACTGGTCGAGGCGGCGCAGATCGCGATCGCACGCTGCCTCTCGCTGATGGGGATGACCGCACCAGAACGGATGTAGCGGCTGGATACTTCGCGCTGGTCGTGAATCAGAGCTGAGTGCTAAGCAGTGGCTCTGCGGTGGGGGCGTTGCTCCCGCCCGCCGTCTCTTCGGTGATCGCGATTCCGTCCCCGCGTTCAAGCGCGAAATCTATGTCGCCTGACCACCTGCCGTTTTCGCCCGTTTCGAACACGCCGAGGCTGATTGCTGCATCGTTTCGGACGGCCCACAACTGGTAGTCGCGGCTCGATGGCAACGGTTCAAAACCGCCCAACGAAACGGTCGCGTTCGACTCACCAAGCGTAGCCTCGACGCGGACCCAGTCACCGTCCTCCTCACGGAAGAAGTGCACAAGTTCCCCACCGGGGTCGTTCATTTGCAGCGCCACATTCCAGACGAGAAGCGCTCCCAACGCTACCGCCAGAGCCGCGGCAACGGGCCACGAAGCGAACCGCAGTGTCCGAGACGATACCGCCGGAGACGATTCCGGCCGCGACGACGCGGTACGGGGTGAAACCGACCCGTCGATCGGTGTCCCCGTAATCGGGGCGATCTCGCGATGCGGTACGTTCTGGTCGGCCCGGATTGCTGCGGAGATGCGTTCGCCGAGACCTGTAAACCCGGAAGGCGGTTCGGCCTCTGGGCCCGCCGCTGCGAGGCCCATCGTCACCGCCGCCAGCCCGGCGATCTCGGCGTGGAGATCGCAACCGGCCACGTGATCTTCGATCTGACGTATTTCGTCCTCGGTCAAGCTTCCGAGCACGTACGCGCCCGTCAGATCGCGAACTTCGTCGCATTTCATTGCGCCGCCTCGATTCCGAAATCCGCCCGCAGTCGCAACAGGCCAAGCCGAAGCCGACCTTTGACCGTGCCAAGCGGCGCGCCTGTTTTTTGCGCGATCTCTGAATGCGTCAGTCCGCCAAAATACGCGAGCTCGATCGCGTGTTTCTGATCTTTGGGGAGTGATTCCATGCACTCCAACACACGCTCATGGGTCAGCGCGTTCGCCACCTTCTCAAACAGCTCGACGGCATCGTGATCGACCGCCTCGTCCGGCATGACGCCGGATATACGGGTGCGCCGCTCCCGCGCCCGGAGGGCGTCTATCGCACGCCGGTGGACGAGTGTCATAAGAAGCGAGTCCACCCGGCCTTTGCCGCCGTCTACGGACGCGGCCTGTCTCCACAGGTCCAGGAACGCATCTTGCACGGCGTCCTCCGCGGCGCTCCCGTCGCCGAGCACCCTGAACGCCAGTCCGAAGGCGCGCCGGCCCATGACCGCATACAGGTCATCGACGGCGTCTGGATCGCGCCCGCGTAAACGTTCCGCGAGGCGAACTGCCTCTTCGTGACCGATGCGTGCTCGACTTTGCGTGGCGGTTTCTCCGACTGGAAGCGGAGGAGCAATTGTAGCCACGTACGAGTCAATCCCTTCAAAGGAGCGTCGGCCGGCGGCATGACAGGAGCAAAAAAGTCTTCCGCCGGCCGACAACTCCCTATATCTATTTCGTCCGAGGGACGGAGACGGATCATTCCGAGGGCATGAAACGAATCCGAGATTGATGTGATCCAGTAGCACTACCGGGACGAAATAAGGTCAGCACGAAAGATATTCACACCGTTCACCCGTGGGAGATTGAATTGACTGAAATAGCGAAACTCATACATCGGCCGGCACGCTGGCGCAGCATGCTCCTGGTCGCCGGAGCGGCGCTTGCGCTCGGCGCGGTCGCCTGTAGCAGCGACGACCCGGAGCCGACGGCCGTTCCGGCTACCTCGTCGCCTGCGCCGACCGCCACGACGGCCCCAGTGCCGACCGCCACAACGGCGCCAGCGCCGGTGGAGACGCCGAATACCGACGCTGACCTTGTGATGGCGCAGGCGGAAGCCTCGATCATCGTGCCGCTCGGCGCCCTCAACGACTCCGGCCAGACCGGCGTCGCAATCCTTATCGATAAAGGCGACACCACCGAAGTCGTCGTCGACCTTGGCTCCGGCGCCGCCGACGTGCCCCAGCCGATCCACATCCACTCCGGCACCTGTGACACGCTTGGCGGCGTGGTGCACGCGCTTGGCAACGTCGTCAACGGCCGGTCGGTGACCAACATCGATGCGTCGCTGGCTGAGATCACGACGGGTGACTTCGCCATCAACGGCCACAAGTCCGGGGAAGAGGTCTCCGTGTACATCGCGTGCGGCAACGTCCCGCGGGCCGACAAGACGAGCACCTTCTCGCTGGCCTCGATCGGCGGCTCGGCCCAGGACGGGTCGGTGTCCTTTATCGACCTGGGCGGGCAGACCTCGGTCGTAATCAGCGTCGGATCGTCGGACGCCGGGCTTGCGCAGCCTGTCCACATCCACGCCGGGTCCTGCGCGACGCTCGGCAGCGTCGTGTTCCCGCTGAGTAACGTTGTTGACGGCCGCTCGGTGACGGTGATCGACGAATCGATCTCCAACGTCTTGAAAAGCGGCTTTGCGGTGAACCTACACAAGTCTGCGGACGAGGTCAGCGTCTACACCGCGTGTGGAGACCTTGGCGATATCGCCGCCTCCGCAAGCGCGGACTCCGGAACCTCCGCCCCGGCACCCCAACTGTTCGACGATGAGGGATACCCGATCGAACCGCCGATCGAATCCGACATCGCCAGCTTCCGGCTGGAGACGCTGACGGTCGCCCTCGGCAGCACCGTGAAATGGACCAACCAGGATAACGCCCCGCATACGGTCAGCCACGGATTGTCGCCGGACGTCGAGGCAACGCCGCAATTCCGAAGCGAGACGTTCTCGAAGGGCGGAACATTCACCCACACGTTCAATACCGCTGGTACCTTCGCCTACTTCTGCGAAGTGCACCCATCGATGGTCGGTTCGATCACCGTCCAATAGCGGACAGCCCGATTGGTGAGGGGGCGGACCCGAACCGGGTCCGCCCCTATTTTCGTGTGGAATCGCGTAATCCGGTCTGGCCGAGCGGGCGGACGCTCGGCATAGGGGCTGGGCTTGCCCGCCCTTCGAGAGCCTCAGGGCGCGGGCGTATTGCGATACACGAACACGTTATTTGACGGTCGCTCCGCCCAGAACACGACCCACACCCAAACCCTCTCCCGGCCAGGGAGAGCGCCTCGATTCCCTTTTCCCCCAGCGGGCAGAGCCAACTCCGCGGCCTACTCGAACCCGCCGCTGTTTTTGTACCGTCCGACCGCCTCGACGTAGTGGTTCGTGGCGCTCTGGATCATCCCCCTGTGGTGTTCCTTCACTTCGCCCCTGATCCGGCCAGGCGTGCCCAGGACCAGCGATCCGTCCGGCACGACCATGTCTTCGACCACGGTCGAATTCGCGCCAACCAGACAGTCGTTGCCGATCTCACAACCGTCGTTCAGGACGGCGCCGTTGCCCAGAAGGCAGTTGTCGCCGACGCGTTTGGCATGGCACACAACGTTGTGGCCGATGGTCGTGTGACTGCCGATCTCCGCGCCGTGGTCGGCATGCAGGACGGAGTTGTCCTGGATGTTGGTGTGGCTGCCGATCCTGATCTTGCCGCTGTCTGCGCGGATCACAACGCCGGGCCAGATGCTCGCCATCGGCCCGACCTCGATGTCGCCGATCAGGTAGGCGGCTTCGCTCACGAAAGCAGTCGGGTCGATCTGCGGCGTCTTGCCGTCCAACGTCTTGATCATCTGGCCTCCGGTCGTCGGTTGAATGCGGCTTGCGCCAACAGGGTTGCTGGGTAGCTCGGATCGTCGCCGGAAAGGATAACGGTGCGCGGCGCGGGCCGTGGAACGTGCTCGACCTCGGTCCGGTATCGCGCCCTGAAGCTCTCGAAGGGCGGCGCCCACTGCTACCCCCAATACGCCAGCAACGTACGCGCCACCGTCGTCCCGACCGAAGGAGGACGTTCCAGAAATCGCGGTCTGGCCCGCTCCCACGTCGTGAACTGCTCTGACATGCGTCCCCGATAGTCGGTTTCACTGCCACATCGCAGGGGCGAATGACTATCCGCCCTTTCCCGTACGGTCGATGGGCTCCATGCCCGACCACCCTACCTGGGCCGGTAGTCAGCGGCCCCTACGATGCGCTGGAGGGCGGAGGTCGTTCCGCATTCCGGCCCTTGATTTCTGAGAAAGGCTCGAAGCGGACAGACCTCTGCGGCGCGGTCCGACGTTCGCAACGCTGCGAATCGATTTGCGCCAGCGCCGACGAGGACTTGCCCATGAGCCGGGATAGCCCAACACTGCTCTTGTGAGCCATCAGATACAAAATGACGCATCTCCGGACCCGGACAGCCTCACCGGCCGTTCCGGGGCGTCTGTATCCGAGGTTATCCAGTCAACCGCCCGCGCTGCCGGCGAACTGGTTATCGGGCGTTATCACGACCAGGGACGGATCGACGTCAAAGGCCGCGGCAACATCGTCTCCGAAGTCGACCGTGCCTCGGAGGAGTTGATCTCGTCGCGGCTTCTCGACGAGTTCCCGGACTTCGCGTTTCTCGGCGAAGAGTCCGGACTCAGACCCGGCGACGACGAGTGGCAGTGGATCGCCGACCCGATCGACGGAACGCGGAACTTCGTATCGCACCTCCCGAACTGGTGCCTCATGGTGTCGCTCGCGCATCGCGGGCGGCCGATCGCCGGGGCCACATACGATCCGCTACGTGACGAGATGTTTTACGGGCAGATCGGGCAGCGGACGACGCTCAACGGCCAGCCGGTGGCGGTGACTGACAAGAAATCGGTCGACGAGTGCGTTATCGGGATGGACCTCGGCTACGACGATGAGCTGGCGATGCGCGTCTGGGGCGTGATCGGAGCGGTATTCCCCGGGTTGCAGGCCATCCGAGTGCTTGGATCGACCGGCCTCGGCATGGCGTATCTGGCCGCCGGACGGGTGGACCTGTATTTCTGCGCCGGGGGTAACCCGTGGGACATCGCAAGCGGCGTGGTCTTAATTGACGGAGCCAGCGGCGTCACGTCAGATCGACATGGCAACCCCGTCACGATGCCATCGGAAGCCGTGATCGGTGCAAGCCCGGAAGCCCACGCCGACTTCCTGCGCATAACCGAGCGGCTGCCGTTCCGTAAAGACGCAGGCGGTTACGGGTAGAGCTTCCAATTGCCGCGTCTACCCGCCCCTCGTCATTCCGACGTCGCCCGTTCCGCCACCCCCACGAAGGTGGGAATCCAGAACGGTTTGACGGGAGGACCACCAGACGTTGAAAACCGGACGTGCTTGCCGTGTGTCATCCTCAAGAGCGGAGCGACGAAGGATATCCTGGCCCGCAATCCTGCAGACCGGCGAGGACTGCGCACCATTCTTGGAGTCTTCGGGACCGATATCAGGCGCGCTGGCGTGGCGCCGGATTCCCACCTTCGTGGGAACGACGGGTCGCGAAGAACCGCTGTCTCGGGAATGACGGGTAACGCGAGAAGCGACTTTGTAGTGGTGCGGCCGCCCCTAAATCCCCGGCTTCAGCGTGTGCCACTCCGTCGCCTGTTCGTAGGCGTGGGCCGCTCTTAGGATCGTGGCGTCCCCCATCTGCGGGCCGATGAACTGGAGTCCCACGGGCAACCCTTCGGACATGCCTCCGGGCACCGAGATCGCGGGCAATCCGGCGATGTTTACCGGAATCGTGCACACATCGCTCAGGTACATCGCCACAGGGTCATCCATGCGTGCGCCAGCCTTAAACGCGACCGTCGGCGAGGTCGGGGTAACCAGCGCGTCGAATCGCTCGAACGTCTCGGCGAACTCCCGGCGGATCAACGTGCGGACCTGTTGCGCCTTCTTGTAGTAAGCGTCGTAGTAACCGGCCGACAGAGCGTACGCGCCGATGAGGATGCGTCTCTTCACCTCGGGGCCGAATCCTTGCTCGCGCGTCTGATCCATGACCTCCCACGCCGTGTCGACATCGTTCACGGCGCGGCCGTACTTGAACCCGTCGTAGCGAGCGAGATTCGCCGACGCCTCGGACGGGGCGATGATGTAGTACACGGCGAGGGCCTGGTCGGTTAGCGGCAGCGAAATCTCTTCCAGCGTGGCGCCCATCCCCTCGAGCGTCCTCAACGACGCCTCGAACGCCGTCTTCACGCCCGGCTCCATCCCGTCCACCAGATACTCGCGCGGGACGCCCAGGCGCATCCCGGAGATGTCTCCGGTAAGCGCGTTCGCGAAATCCTGCCCCGGCGAGTCGAGCGAAGTCGAGTCGCGGACGTCGTGCCCGGAGATCACCGTCAACGCGTCGGCGCAGTCGCGAACGTCGCGGGAGAACGGTCCGATCTGATCGAGCGAAGAGCCGAATGCGATCAGCCCGTACCGGCTGACGAGACCGTAGGTCGGCTTCATGCCGACGGTGCCGCAAAGCGCTGCGGGCTGGCGAATCGAACCGCCGGTGTCTGACCCGAACGAAACGAAACACTCGCGCGCCGCCACGCCGGCAGCCGGGCCGCCGCTGCTTCCGCCCGGCACACGGCCAGTGTCCCAGGGGTTGCGGGTCGGCTCAAAGGCTGAATGCTCCGTGGACGAGCCCATAGCAAACTCGTCCAGGTTGCCCTTGCCGACGATCACGGCTCCGCCAGAGCGAAGCCGCTCGACCACGAACGCGTCGTACGGCGGGATGTAGCCCTCAAGAATGCGCGAACCGGCCGTCGTCGGTACGCCCTCGGTCGAGATGTTGTCCTTCACCATCACCGGGATCCCGGATAGAGGTCCCTGACTTTTGCCCAACGAGCGTGCGTCGTCGGCGGCGCGGGCGGCTTCGAGTGCGCGCTCTCGGGACACGGTGATGTAGCTGTGAATCTGCGGCTCGAGCGCGTCGACCCGCGCAAGCACGGCTTCCGTCAGTTCAAGCGAGGAAACCTGCCCCGAGGTCAGCAGTTCCGCTGCCTCGTGCGCCGTGAGGTCGGTGAGATCTTGCCTCGTTCCTGGAGGGTTCGTTGAACTAGCCAAGGATCGGCCGCACTCTCACGTATCCGGCCTCTGAATCTGGCGCGTTTTCGAGAATCTGCTCGCGTCGCAGAGATTCGTGCGGCGTGTCGTCGCGCAACACCGTCCGGACCTCTGTCGTGTGGCCGGTCGGTTCGACGCCCTCGGTGTCGATCTGTTGCAAGGACTCGAACACACGGAGGATGTTCGAGAGTTGCCCGCGCATCATCTCGACCTCATCGTCGGACAGACCGAGACGGGTCAGTGCCGCAATATGGCGGACATCGTCCGCTGTCAGTTCATCACTCAAGGCTTGTCCTGTCCGAAGCCGTCCGCCGGTTGATGGCAGACGGGAGAATGCGAGGTGTGAACGGGGCCGGGAACGTCCCAAGAAATCCCCTAAAACCCAATTCAAGGAAACCCGGCTTCCGAGTCTAGCAAAGCGAGCCAGGTAGTCGGGCGAATTGGCGGGCCAATTGAAAAGGGGCCGGTCTCACGACCGGCCCCTTTTCAATCAACTGGATTCCCGAGTCTCCCCGAGATTTATGCTCCTAGTTCCCGCGGGCGAGCACACGTCCCGCCGTCCTTCCGGCGGCCGGGACGATGAAGCCCTCAAGCAGACCGGCGAGGAAAGCGAACGAGAACAGAGCGAGTTGACCGACGACCAGACCCGGACCGCTGCCCGGGAAGGCGAGGAAGTCGATAAACGTGCTTGTCTCCTGGTCGGAAACGATCGGGAGCGAGACGATACCGGAGCCGAACAGGGCGAAGATGCCGAGGGCGAGAACACCGCCGACAAGCGGCCTCGCGAGCCCGGTAAACAGGAGCGCGCCCCGTTCAGTCTGCTGGTACTGGAACGTGACCGTGCGGATCAGGACCACGAACGAACTGCCCGCGACCCCCATGATGATCGCCGCCATCGGCACGCTCAGGGAGGCGCCGAGGAACAGGATGTCCGCCGCCACCGTCCATATCGTCAGGCCGGCCATCACTAGATAGAGAATCCCCAGCCCGGCGAGCGGCGATGCGACCCTGCGCAGCACCGTCCGGGAGGCGATCATCTCTTCCACGTTCTCCTGGAGCGTGGTGGAGATCTCGTCTCCGTCGCGCGCCACGTTCATCTCACCGCGTAGCGCGCGGTCGATCCATGTCTGGAGGTCTTCCAGTACCTCCGCGTGATCCTTGAGTTTCGCGCTACGAACGCGAGTCTTCAGGCGTTCAATGACTGCGATGAACGGCGCCGCTTCGGTCGCCGGACCGCGATCACCCGGCGCTGGAGCGCCTTCCCGAAAATCGTAAACCTGGCCACCTGCTTCGGCCATCGTGACACCCCCTGCATTTGGTCGTGTCCGGGCGCCCATAAGTTGGGGCGGAATGATCGCAAGCTAGCACCGCATTGAATCCGAGGTCAAGCGTCACCCGCAGCGGCATTCAAATCTCCGCCACACGGTACCCGGTGACCCTATCATCGCGATAACATCACTTTTTACTCCGACCTTTACTCCGATTTTCAGCGCGCTCCAACGTGCGCGCCCCGCGAAGTGCCGTGTCCTCTACCGAAACCGACAACAATCAACCGATGGTACGCGCCGCCGGACTTATCAAAAAGTTCGGCGCTTTCACTGCCGTCGACGGGATCTCGTTTGAGGTACGTCGCGGTGAGACCTTCGGCATGCTCGGGCCAAACGGCGCCGGCAAGACCAGCACGCTCAGGATGATGAGCGGCTTGTCGCCCGTGACCGCGGGCGAGCTCGAGATCGACGGAATCGACGCCACGGCGAACCCGCGCTCGGTCCGGGACGTGATAGGCGTCGTATCGCAGCACGACGGCCTTGATCCGGACATCAGCGTGCGTGACAACCTCACGGTCTACGGATTCTATTTCGGGCTTGACCGCGATACGGCGCGGCGGCGTGCGGACGAGGTACTCGATTTCTTTGCCCTCAGGGCGCGCGGCGACGACTCGGTCGACGATCTGTCGGGCGGCATGCGGCGGCGACTGTCTATCGCTCGGGCCTTCGTCTCACGTCCGCGCCTGGTCATCCTTGACGAGCCCACAACGGGGCTTGATCCTGCAAGCCGAAATCGCGTCTGGGAGCAGCTCGCTGTCCTCAAAAACTCCGGGGTTACGGTGGTAATGTCGACGCATTACATGGAGGAGGCTGCGATCCTCTGTGATCGGTTGGTGATCATGGACGAGGGACGCGTACTCGGCGCGGGAACTCCGGACCAGTTGATCCAGGACCTCGCCGGAGCAGAGGCTGCCCAGGTCCGGCCGGAGGAGGGGCGGCGCGAGGACGTGCAACGCCAATTGAAGGACGGCGGCCACGACGTGAGCGACATCGGCGCCGTATTCGTCGTCCACGGGTCGGACGGACAGCGGGCCGATCTTTCGACTATCTCCGGCGCCCGCGTCACGTACAGGGCCGCCAATCTTGAAGACGTTTTCCTCACTCTCACCGGGAGGGGGCTACGGGATGAATGAGTCTCTAGCGGTGCGGCGTGACGCCCGGAGGTTTGATTTCCGTCTTAGAGGCGTCGTCGGAGTCTGGCTGCGCCACTACACGGCGTTCAAGGGCGGTTGGATGATCGAGATGACCGGCATCCTGATCGAGCCGGTGTTTATTCTGGCGGCGGTCGCATTTGGGATCGGTGAGCTCGTCGGAGACGTGGAGACCAGGGGCGACGGGGTCAAGTACGCGGTGTTTGTAGCGCCTGGAATCGTCGTGGGCAACGCTATGTGGCACGCGCTGTTCGAGTGCTCGTGGGGCGCATTCCGGCGGCTCCAGACCAATCGGATATACGACAGCATCCTCGCCGCGCCCGTGTCTATGCGGGAGTTGGCACTGGGCGAGATTTCGTGGGGTGCGACGCGGGCGCTGATGACCACCGCGGCGGTACTTGCGTTCGCATCCGTCACCGGTCTTGTGGAATCGCCGTGGGCCGTCGGAATCCTCGGCATCGGTATCCTGACCGGCTTCATGTTCGGCGGATTCGGACTGATTGCGGCGGCGATAGCTCCCTCGACCCACATGCTGACGTTGGTGTTCACGATGGTCGGCACGCCGCTGTTTTTCTTCAGCGGCACCTTCTTCCCGATAAGCACGCTACCGCGCTGGATCGAACCGATCGCATGGGCATTGCCGCTTACCCACCCCGTGCGGATAGCGCGCGCGTTGGCGACGGGCGATCTTTACCTCAGCTTGCTGTGGTCTTTGCTGTATCTGGTCGTCGCCGGGCTGCTTTTTTATCCGATCGCGACCCACCTGCTCCGCCGCCGACTTCTTATATAACGGCGGCCGGATCTGCGAGGTCAAAGTGAACGGGTTCGCCGGTTCGCAGTCTTCCATGTGGGGGCGGTGCGTGTGGGGTCGTCTGGCTATTGCCGTTCGTCGGCGTTCCACGGCGTATTGTCGTTCCGGACGGCGCGGGTGGGCGTATTGCCATACGTCCGTACATGTGATTTACGACCAGAGTGTTCGTGGCCGGTCCGCGCGCTCACGCCCTTCGCCAGTTACGCCCTTCGTCAGTGGTCCATGGCGTCCGCCGAAGGGCCATGCGCCGGCGCGTAACTCTTACGCCTGGATTTCCCTTGCGTTTGCGGCGCGTTCGCGTCGGATCCGCTGCTTCTGGCGGGCCGTGTATGCGATCCAGCTGCCTCCGCCCACGAGGGCGCCGGTGACCAGGACGAACATCAGGGTCCCCGCTACTCCGAGAGATTCGCCCCTGACCCGACGCGCGATGGAGACGGGCGTCAGGACCGTACCCTCGCCCGCATCGGAGCTGACCTCGACCTCAAAGTTCCAGATTCCGTCGTCCTCGATATCGAAGTTGGCGTCGTAGTATTTCCGCTCTGTCGGGATGTTGAGGGCAGGGCTGAACAGGGGAGTGGCCCCTCCCTCCTGGATGCGGCCGGTCACGCGAATCCGGGCATCTTCGACAGGCTCGCCGGTCTCAAGAAGATCGACGGTGATCGTCAGGTGCAGTTGCCCGACCAGCGGTTGCAGCGGAAGGATTCGCACCGCGATGACGAAGGGGCCATCCACCTGCCGGAATATCTCGGTGCCGTCGCCGTGCGCCCCGGCGTTGTCGGGAACGGTTGCGAATAGGGCGGCGAGCAGCGCGATGGCTGACGCGACAAGCAGTCGCGGGCGTTGGACGGAAAGCGGGATCACGCCGATATTCTAGGCCCGAACAGGCCACGGCGACGCCGGGTTTCATCTAATTCGGCCGGGCTCATGCGAAAAACCGCCGACCGGTATCGCCCGGCCGGCGGTTTTTTGTGGCTACTCTCAGCCCGAGGCCGTGGCGCGTGAGATCGGCGCTTTATGCAGCGAGCGCGTGCTCGCCGACCTCGGCGCTCGGCTCGTGCCGCTTGAGGGGCAGCTGCCCGGTGGCGTCCAGGTAGGTCAGAACTGCGTGGACGCGGCCGTGGAGTTCTCCGTTTGCGTTGAAGCCCAGCTTTGCCAGGATGCTGCTGATGTGGTGCTCAACGGTCCGGGGCTGGATGTAGAGAGCCTCCGCGATCGATCTGTTGCTGTCCGCCTGCGCCATGTGTGACAGGACTTGAAGCTCACGGCTTGTGAGACCTTTCAGCGAGGAGTTGATCTGCACATTCGGCGACGACGTGAGTTTGGACACCATTACGGGATCCAGAACCGTCCTGCCGACCGCCACATCCTGAATCGTCCGCACAAGGTCTCGTGTTGAGTTGAGCGACTCTTTGAGCAAGTACGCTTTGCCGGCGGAGTCCTCTTTAAGGAACTCCTTCATGTACTCTGCGCGATCGTGTGCCGAAAGTATGATCACGCCCGTGCCCGGGACCGTTTCACGTATCCGCCGTGCCGCGTCGATGCCGTTCATCCTCGGCAGCGCCAGGTCCATCATCACCACAGCCGGGCGAAGGTTCGCCACAGCCTTCAGCAGGGCATGGCCGTCGGAGACCGCACCGACGATCTCGATCGAAGGCTCCCGTCCCAGGATCAGCGTCAGGCTCTCCCTGAGCAACTCGTGATCGTCAGCGATCAGGACGGTCGTCTTCTGCATGTGGCTTTTCATGGTCATGTGATCCCCTCTCTACGGCCCTGATCCGCCAACCCGGGCCTTGCCGCTTTCCGGCCCCTGTGTGGAGGACGGGCGCTGCACTGGCCGATCATCTGAGCGGTCAATGAGCTGCACGGTTAATTGCACTGAGCCAATCGTGTCAGTGGTGTGCGTGCTGGAACAGTCGGGCTGTTACGCGAACCCGCGCGTGGTCTGCCACTACGCGTTACCCGCCCGGGGTATATGGGGGCACGCACTCATGCCGCTGGGAGGCTGCGCGACGGCATCCAGACTGCGGAATCACGATGACGGGTCTTGGAGCGCTCCCGGTTTCCGTGGCCGATGACCCCCGATAGCGTGTGTTGGACAGCCGAAGCGGATCGTCATCCATCTCGTAAGCGCGAGGCATGAGGAGACGCAACCTGGCCACGATTCATCGGGAGATCATGGATGATTGGACTGCTCCACCGTCTTTATGGATATCGGCGCAGATTTAACCAGCGTGGCATAACGGGCACCGAGACGGCGATCGTAATAATGGCCGGCGCTGCCGTATTCGCCACCATGGCGGTGACCTTTTATGCGTCTGTGTCCTCTGGAAGTGACGACGCGGTATATGCGGAACTGCAAGAGGCGGTAAGCGGCCTTGAGCCGCGTGGTGGAGTCGTCGGTTTCACGGGCGCGGGTCCGGACGGCGACGCCGTTGTCTACAAACTGGGATTCGTAGTCGCCAGCGCGCCCGGCGCTGAACCGGTCGATCTCGGAAGCAACTACCGCACGGACGCGACCGGAATCGACCCCGATACCGCCGTCGGCACTTCCGGACTAACGGTCCGCTATCTGGCCGGCGGCGAGGTCATCGAGAACGTGCCGTGGACGGTGAATTTTCTCGGCTACTCAGACGGGGACTCGTTCCTTGAACTCGATGAAAAGGCTCAGGTCTCGGTCTGGTTACTCGACCGTGACCATCAGATCGATATCGACGACCCGGGCGCCGTGGTTCCGCGTGATAACGGTACGGCAACACTGAACCCCCTCCGGTCCGGTGACGAATTTGTGATCGAGCTCGGGTCACTGGAGGACAACGTACTGCGAATATCCAGGGTGATACCGGCCGAACTGACACCTGTCCTGGACTTGAAATGACGGCGGGCCCCGCGCAGCGCGAATTCAACGACCGACTCCAATACACACCGTGAGGTCGATTTGGCAAACGACACAGAGGCAAGGGTACGAGTCCTCGAAGAAGAGCTCGTGCTCGTGAAGAACCAGGTTCAGCAAACGCTGTTGGACATCAGAGAACATTTGCTCGATCTCACCAACCCATTCAGGACGCACGCGTAGGCCTGACGAGTTGGCTATCCCCACCCGTTTATTGAGTGACGGGTGAACGCAAGGGAGCGGGTGGCCATCGGGCCGTGAGAACGCCGGAGCGAAACTGTACCCCGTGGCGGCCGGAGTAGGCCGTAGCG